>JBJONV010000048.1:0-12088 GCA_046051665.1 Chloroflexota bacterium | reverse complement strand
GGAGCCTCCCACCGCTCGCACTCCAACGGGCGTTGTCCGGTCTGCTCTCTCTCGGCACCGAGGTGATCGTGGCACCACTCCCTGCCAGCCCACTGACGCCGCAACACCCCTATACCCTCGCCCGTGAGGGGATGCGTGCCCGAGTCTGCTCCGTCGATTACCCACCGGATGGCACGGGGATCATCACCGTGCAGCCCGTGTACAGCCAGCGTCGGCCTCCATATAGTGAGCGGGGTGAAACGTTTTTCCCAACAGACGGGCAATCCTACAGCATCGACGCCAATCCCGACAATCAGCCGGGAATCTATACGGACCAGGCTGTGCAACGGCTCGCCGAACATCCCAGCGCCAACACGCTCCTCCAGCTCCTCGAGCACCCTGCGCCCCCACGCGCCACCGACCTGAGTACCGGGATGTCCGCCTATGTGACTGCCTGCGCCAATACCAATGTGGTCCACTTCGGTGCCGATGCACACGCATACGTCGCCGAACACGCCGATACCCCATTGCTTCTGGTCCAGGGACCACCGGGTACCGGCAAGACCTTCACCACCGCACATGCCATCCTGGCGCGTATAAGCGCTGCATATGCCCAAAACCTGCCCTTGCGTGTCGTGGTCACCGCACAGACACATGCAGCCGTCGATGCCCTGATCGGGGCACTCTCCGACGTCATTGGCACCCTCCTCGCTACACTTCATCCTGCCCATGCGGCGGTCTCCCAGCTCCGCTTGATCCGGTACCGCGGCAACGCCCATACCCCAGCCCTCGCCCAAGTCATCGGTATGCACGACAAAGCCCAGACCCTGCGTGCCATCGCACAAAGCCCGTGGTGCATCGTTGCTGCCACCCCGACGCCTCTGTCGACCCTGCTTGCGCCGCACCAGCCCTGGTGTGATCTGCTGTTTTTGGATGAATCATCGCAACTGGCGCTCCCCCTTGCGCTGGCTGCAGCGACGGTCGTCCAGCCACACGGTGCGATCGTGGTCATCGGCGATCCGCGCCAGATGCCCGCTATTGTCTCGCATGATTGGGATGCCGAGCCGCATCGCCAGTTCACACAGTACCCCGTGCATCGGTCCCTCTACGATTACATCGAGTCCAACCCACCGCAGGGGAAGGCGGTGCCCATCGTGCGCCTCTCCGAGTCGCGCCGCGTTCCTTCTGCCGTCGCAGCATTCCTCCAATCGGTCATCTACCATCGCGACGGTATCACCTACCATTCGGCTGTGCGCGATCAGATCCCATCCATCCTCACCTTCGATCCGCTCCTCCAGGCAATCCTCGATCCCGCAGCGCCTATGGTGTTGATTACGCACGACGAAGACCGTAGCCATACGCGCAACCCGTTTGAGGTCGCCCTGGTCGTCCACATTCTCAACCTCCTTATCACAAAAGGCTATGACGGCCACACTGGCTACGGCGTCGTTGTCCCACATCGGATGCAACGAGCGGCTATCAGTGATGCCTTACGACCATCCGTCCCAATAACACCGGCGACGCTTCTTCCGCTCAGCACATCCCTGCCTGGGATCGATACCGTCGAACGCTTCCAAGGCAGTCAACGCCACATCATGCTGGTCAGCGCCACCGAGTCGCATCCAGCTACACTTGCCCGCAACGAAGGCTTCCTCTACGATATGCGCCGCCTCAACGTCGCCCTGTCGCGCGCACAGCGCAAAGTCATCGTGATTGCCAGTCATACCGTCTTTGCCCACAGCCCACAGACACCCGTCATCCAGCAACAGCCACCGATCTGGCAGGACTACGCGCGCTGGTGTACCGACCCCGTCTACGATGGGGTCTATGCAGGTGTCGGGGTCCATGTCACTGTTCATCGGTCATCATGATGAGAAAACCGTCCCATGCAGCGCACGGGACGGCTGTTTGCGACAGCTACTTCACCGCAACGAGCAACGTGCCCTGGCTGGGCAGGCAGCTCCTGCGCGCGGCGGTATCGTTGCATGCAGTGCGTTGCTGGGGTGTATTGCAACACAAAACCGCAGGGCAACGCCCTGCGGTTTGTCATGCATACGGATATCGGGTTATTCGTGCCGCAGTGCTTGGATCGGGTTCAATTGCGCCGCGTTGCGTGCCGGCCAAATGCCGAAAAACAGGCCGGTAGCTAACGAAACCGACAATGATATGATCACTGACGACGCGGTTACCGGTGCCTCAAACACTTTGGTCACCGTCAACACAATCGGCAAAATACTCCCCACAACGACGCCGGTGATGCCACCCAACATGCTCAGCACCATCGCCTCAATCATGAACTGCAACAAAATATCGCGGCTTTGTGCACCCACCGCGCGGCGCAAGCCGATCTCACGCGTGCGCTCGGTCACACTCACCAGCATGATATTCATGATGCCGATACCGCCTACCAGCAACGAGATGCCTGCGATGGCGGCCAAGAACGTCGTCAGCAACGATGTTACCTGCGTCAATGACGTCAGAAATGACGCCTGATTGAGCACCTGGAAGTCATCGTCCGTGCCGTCTGCCTTCAGTTTGCGCGAATCTCGCAAGGCCATCTTGAGGCGGTCTTCGACAAACGCAATATCTTCGGTGTTTTTGACCGTCACCGTGATATTGCTGACACGCAATTCTCCGCTCGTCGATCGCCCCGCAAACAACCGTGACTGCGCCAACGTAATCGGGACCAACGCCTGATCGTCGACTGAGCCAAACGGGTTGCCGCCTTTTGCCTCCATTACCCCAATCACGCGCAACCGCATACTGTTGATGCGGATTGATTCGCCGACTGCTTCACCACTGCCAAACAAGTATGTCTTAAGACTCGACCCGAGGACGACCACTTGCGATGCACTCTGGACGTTCCCTTCGCTCAAGAACGAGCCTGATGCCATCACGATACTGTTCACATCTTTGTAGGCTGCAGTGGTTCCGAGGACCTGCCCAGATTTCTCCGCAGCGGCAGCAGATATGGTTGCCCCGTTTGTGAAGTTGGGTACCGGCCCGACAACAGGAAGCTTCAGCCCTTGCACTGTTTTGGCATCAGACATGGTCAGCGGTGACACGCCACCCTGTCCTGGCGGACCACCACGATTCGGGCGACCCGACAAAATGGTCAAGTTATTCGTTCCCAATGAAGAAAACTGACTGGTAATCGCGTTACTCGCACCATTGCCCAACGTCATCAAAGAAACCACCGACGCGACGCCGATAATCACCCCCAACATCGTCAAAAACGTGCGCAACCGGTTGGCCATCAAGCTGTCCATCGAGACACGGAGCAGTTCGCCGTATTCCAATCCGGTTTTGGATGATTCGACCACTGGTTCCAGGATTTGGCGTTTGGTGTTATTCGGTGACATGGTGCGCCTCATTCTTGCGGTCATGGAGGACGACACCATCGCGAATCGTTACGGTCCGGTCTGCATATGCAGCAATGTCAGCCTCGTGGGTCACAATGATAATCGTCAAGCCTTGCTCTCGGTTGAGTTGCTGCAGGGTCAGCATGATTTCTTCACTCGTCGTACTATCGAGTGCCCCTGTCGGCTCGTCTGCCAAAATGACCGAGGGGCTGCCCGCTAATGCACGCGCAATCGCCACACGTTGTTGTTGCCCACCCGATAGTTCGTTTGGCCGGTGATCGAGACGGTTGCCCATCCCCACCAGCTCCAACGCAATAGTGGCACGACGCTTGCGCTCTGCAGCCGGGATGCCACGGTAGACCATCGGCATCTCGACATTCGCCAGCGCCGTCTGGCGTGGCAACAGCATGTATTGTTGGAAGACGAAACCCAGTTTGCGTGCCCGCACTGCCGATAACTCGTTGTCGTTCAGACTGGCAACTTCGATGCCATCCAACGAGTACCGTCCCGCAGTAGGCGTATCCAAACAGCCAATCATGTTCATCAGCGTGCTCTTGCCGCTCCCGCTCGGTCCCATGATGGCGACGAACTCACCCTGCTCGATTTGGACGTTGACGCCACGCAATGCATGGACTTCAAACTCACCCATGGTATAGACTTTGGTCATGCCTTCGATGGTAATCATCGCTGTCATGGATGCATTCCTTTACGGTCGGCCGAAGCCAGTAGCGGTGTTCGATCGTGACACGGGGGTCGACACAATCATCTGCCCTTCGGTCAATCCAGTCAGCACCTCGGTCTGCACGCCATCACTCAGGCCAATCGTAATGTCGATTTCTTTGGTGGTACCGTCGTCGTTGTAGACCTGCACCACGCGACCACTCCCCTTCGGTAGAATCGCCGAATTTGGGATGAGGAGGACGTTGTCGCGCTTGGCTGTTACCATATCGACCGTCGCCGTCATACCAATCAACACGCGTGGGTCGTCGTCCGTAAAATCGACACGCGCATTGTAGGTCACCACGCCGCTACTGCTCTGTGCAGCGGGAGCGATGCTCGAGACGGTACCAATGCTCGACCAATCCGGGATCGCATCGACAATAATCGATGCTTCTTGGTTCAACTTCACATTGACGATGTCGGTTTCACCCAACTTGAGGTCGATGTGCAATGGGGTCCGGTCGATAATGCCGATACTCGTCCCAGCCGACGCTTGACCGGCAACGGCATTCACCGCACTGATGTAGCCGTCGAATGGCGCGATTATTTTGCCATTCTCGACTTTCAGCAACGCTTGGTTATAACTTGCTTCAGCTTGTGTGACAGTGGCCTGTTGCATCACAATGTCTGTCTGTGTCCCCGGTGCGACGATTTTGTCGAGGCTCGCTTTGGCTTGCTCGAGTGACGCACGATTTTGCTGCACGGTTGCTTCGGCAGCGGCGATGTCGCTCGCCGTCGGGTTTTGCAGTGTATTCAGTTGTAGTTCGGCGTCTTTGAGGGTCGCTTCTGCTTGGCTCACATTGGCGATTTCGGCAGCTTTTGCGTTCTGCAGGGTTACTTGCGCAGACGTCACATTTTGTTCTGCCGTACGTAGATTCGATTCTGCAGCAACATAGGCATCACGATAGTTGTTCTTCGAGACATCACTAATCGTGCCACGGGCACCATTCGGGTCTTTGTCGTTGGCAACGACATAATCCCAGTTGTAGCGGGCCACGTTGAACTTCGATTGTGCCTGTACCAAGCTTTCACTCGCTTTGGTCACATCGATTTCTGCTTTGCTCTTGGTTGCCGAAGAGTTGTCGCGTGTCGTCTGCAATGAGGTGCGAGCCTGCTCGACCTTCAAGCGTTGCGCAGATAATTTGTCTGCCGAAGGGGACCGCAGGGCATCGAGGCGTTCCTCGGCACTCGCCAATTGTGCTTCGGCACTGGTCACTCCTGCCTGTGCAGAAGCCAAATCGCTTGCCCGACCCGTGCCTGATGTCAGTTGGGCGAGTTTTGCCTTTGCACTGTCGAGTGACGCCTTGGCGCTATCGAGCGAGTATTGCAGATCACGCCCGTCGAGGGTTGCCAATACCTGACCTTTGGCGACTTTCTCGCCTTCGGCAACGAGCACGTCTTTGATGACACCACTACTCTGGAACGATAAACTCACCGAACTCTTGGCGGCAATATTGCTACTGCCCGATATCGTGGTCACCAAGTTGCCTTTGACCACGGCCACAGTGTTCGTTTTTTTGGCTGCAGCGCTATTAGAGCTGCTCCGAACTGCCATAAAGACACCACCCACAATGACGATGACCACCAACGCGATAACCCAGGGTTTGCGTAAAGATCCAAAGCGGGACGTATTCGTTGTCATACCTGCTCCTTACAAACGTGTCTTCTGTATCTTACGTAGCAACGATGAGTGGTTCCTCATCCAGATAGTTCACGGGAATCATACAAATGGGTGATTCTTCTGTGCGGTGAACTCATATAATGCAGCTATGGAAATTTATCGTCACCCCACACTGAGCAATTCCACGCGCTGGTTTCAACGACATCATTTCTCGTGGCGTGTCATTCTTATCATGGCATTGCCTGCAATGGCCAGTTTTTTGACTATGGCGTTACTCCGCATCATCTATGGAGACGTCCAAACCGTCTATCCGGGTCGCGTCGTTGGGGGAGCCAGTTGGTTTTTACCAGGTATTCCAGTGCTTGCGATTAGCATCATCGCCTATACGTTCATACGTATCGGGAAGGCAAACGTATCTGCACTCATTCTTTTGGTTTTTTGGACTATCTCGATTACCGGTATTGTGGTGCGGTTTGGCGCGCACACGAATTTCCCCGCACTCCTCATTCTTCCTATCGGTGCGTCTAGTCTGCTCTTTAACCGCCGCATCACCATGCTCTTGTCGGGGTTGTCTGCGAGTGTGGTCGCCATCGCCGCATGGAACGAACTGCAACGTCCAGATATTGCGTTCTACGACTACGTCAATCAGCGTCTGGTCACTGACATCGTCCAAATACGAGGAATTACCTCATATGCTGTCGGATTTTGGGTCGCCATTTACCTCGCCGTCGCCGCAATCACGATGCTTTTGGCTGGCTCGTTACGAACGTCCCTTGCCCAAAGCGATGCACATGCAGCGGATCTCGAAGCACTCAAGGCAGAACTCGAAGAACGCGTCCGTACACAAACAGAGCGGCTCCTCGCCGGCGAACGCGACAAAGCAATGCTCGCCGAACGCACCCGGCTGGCGCGTGAAATCCACGATACCCTCGCCCAAGGCTTGACCGGCATCATTGTCCAACTCGGCGCTGCCGAACAAGCCCAACGCGCCAATCACCCAGACAGCGCACAACACCTCACCCTCGCGAGTCGAATGGCCCGAGAATCCCTCGCCGAAGCACGTCGTTCCGTCTGGAACCTCCGTAGCGAAGCACTCACCCGCGGCGATTTGCGTGATGCACTCGAATCACTTGTTGCCCGCTTCCAGCACCCCACCATCCACGCTTCCTTTCGTTTTGTCGGGGCGTGGTTCCCTATCCCCGTCGATGTGGAGTCCGCGTTGCTCCGAGTTGCCCAAGAAGCACTAGCCAACGCCGTCCGTCATTCGGGATGTACCCATGTAGCAATCGTCCTCGAGTTCCACGCGCCAGTCCTCACGCTCGAAGTACGCGACGATGGACGCGGATTCGGGCCGACGGTACTGACGACTCCGAGCGACACACCAACGTTCGGAATTCTTGGTATGCGCGAGCGCATTGCCGCGCTCAATGGCACACTCACCCTGCGCGATGATTCTGGTGCCATCGTGCACGTCCACATCGAGGTGCCCCCGCTCGAACCGAACCTGGTGGCAGCATCATGAGTACAGAGCAGATTCGTGTCCTCGTCGTCGATGATCATCCCGTCGTCCGCCACGGGCTCTTGGCACTGCTGAAGTACGAACCAGGCATGATCGTCGCAGGCGATGCAACAGACGGTGAATCAGCAATCGAAGCGGTCATGCAACTCCAACCCGACGTCGTCCTGCTCGATTTGCGCCTGCCTCGTTGCAATGGCGTCGAGGTGATGTTGCGCTGTCGGCAACGCGGGTCGACCGCACGCTTCCTTGTGCTCACGACCTATGACAGCGATGAAGACATCACACGTGCATTAGCCGCCGGAGCCAAAGGGTACATGCTCAAAGACGTCTCGTCGTTCGAGCTGATGCAAGCAATCCGTGCCGTCATGCGTGGCAACGCAGCCCTCGAACCGAGTGTAGCCGCCCGTGTCTTGGCCCGGATGCATGACCACGGCGCCGATGATCTCTCTGTCCGGGAACTCGATGTACTGACCCATATGGTCCGTGGCGATGCGAATCGAGCCATCGCATTGGCGCTCAATGTCTCCGAAAACACCATCAAGACCCATGTGAGCCACATCTTTGCGAAGCTCCAAGTCCAAAGTCGTGCCGAAGCCGTCGCTGTTGCCCTGCAGCGTGGAATCGTCGCACTCCACTAAGCACATGTCACTCTGTATAATGGGGCAATGAATCCACAAATCGAACAATTTGTCGTCATTTTTCTCGGTATCTTCTACGAGGCTGTGCCCTTCCTCACGATCGGCGCCCTGGTCTCTGCTGGGATACATCTGTTTGTCGATCCTGCCTGGCTCATGGCCAAGCTCCCACGCAATCCGACCATGGCGGCCATTGCGGGCAGCATCATTGGCATCTTCTTCCCCGTCTGTGAATGTGGTTCCGTTCCTGCCGCCCGGAGCTTTATTGGCCGCGGCGCTCCTGCCGCGTTCGGTCATGCCTTTGCATTGGCAGCACCTGTCATCAATCCCATTGTGCTTATCTCGACCAGTGTTGCCTTTGTGGGCGTGACCGGTTGGGGATTCGTCTGGTGGCGTATCGGCTTGACGCTGTTGGTGGCTGTCCTGACTGCCCGGAGCATCCCCGCCGAACCATCGGCTGTTGCCGCGATCCCCCACCAACACGCACAGGACGATGGTGAGCTCCCCCTCGTCTCGTGGCTTCGCCATGCTGCCACCGATTGGATCGACATGCTGCGTTTTCTCGTCTTTGGTGCAGTCGTCGCAGCACTTGTCCAGGTCTACATCCCCAACGATGCGATGCTCAGCGTTGCCACCAATCCCTGGCTTGCAGTCCCGGCGATGATGGCATTGGCTGCGGTCATGGCAATATGTTCGACTGTGGATGCGTTTATCGGTCTCGCACTCCTCCGTACCGTCGCTCCGAATGCCGTCTTGGCGTTTCTCGTTTTTGGCCCCATGATCGACCTCAAAAGCATCCCCATGTTTGTTGGTGCATTCGGGTGGCGTGTCACGTTGCGGATGATCGGCATGACCGCCCTGTGTACTGCGGTGGCGTGTATCCTGATTGGAAGGCTCGGATGGGTAT
This sequence comes from Chloroflexota bacterium, assembly GCA_046051665.1. Classification (GTDB taxonomy): domain Bacteria; phylum Chloroflexota; class Chloroflexia; order Chloroflexales; family Roseiflexaceae; genus UBA965. The sequence continues at coordinate 3,345 of JBJONV010000048.1, read as the reverse complement.
GACTGTTCGTCGTTTCAGTTTGTCGTTGTTGCTGTATGCGCTCGCCGGGGTACTCAGCTACCGGACCGCTATGGGGCACATGGCCCTCTACATTCATCCTCGCTACGAGTTACTCGTCTATGGCTGTGCGGTGGTGGTTTTTCTCTTCGCGACAATGGCTCTCAGTGTCCGCATGCAGCCGCCCGCATTCGGATCAATCCTCGTACTCATTCCGGTCGTCTTGGGGGTTGCGATTGCACCCAAACCGCTCGGCTCGGCAGCCCTAGCCGGTCAGCTGAGCTCCCTGAATGCAGTCGTCCCGGCGGCACTCGCCAAAAATCCCACCGACGCACCGACGGATCGGGCACAGTGGGATCTCTATGATTGGGCGATTGCGAGTAGTGTCGATATCACCCCATATATCGGCAGCCCTGTTTCGGTCGAGGCCTTTGTGGTCCAAAACCCAGACCTCGGACTGCCTGCCAACCAACTGATGGTCGCGCGCTACGTCCTCAAGTGTTGCACTGCCGATGCCGGCGGGGTCGGGATGCGTGTCGTCTGGTCCAATCCCGGGCAGTATGCCTCCGATACCTGGGTGCGGGTGACCGGTACGATGACGGTCGAGTCCAGTGCCGGGATGCCGCGACCGCTATTGCTCGCGGATTCGGTCGTACCCATCACACAGCCTGCGCGACCCTATCTGCTCCCCTAATTGGACGGTTCAGGATAGGAGCGCTCGCCGAATATCGCCCGTCCCACCCGCACCATCGTCGCACCTTCGGCAATTGCTGCCTCTATGTCACCACTCATACCCATCGAGAGCTCCGTGAGCTGGTGCAGCGGCATTGCCTGTTGCAGAAGGTCGCGCAACTGTCGTAACGAGCGGAAGACACCCTGCACCGCCGTTTGATCATCACTATATGGTGCCACGGTCATCAGGCCAACCAGCATCAATCCTGGTAGCGCACCAATGTGCTGCGCAAGCGCAATAATCGCCGCACGCAGGGTTTCGTTTGCTTCCCATCCCTCCGCGGCGATTCCTTCTTTGCTCGCTTCACCCGAGACATTACACTGCAACAGTATTTTGATAGGCGGACGCCCCAGATCCACCGCATGACGGCTCAGCGCTTGTGCCAGCTCGAGGCTGTCGACTGAGTGGATTACGGCAAACAGATGCGCCGCTTTTTTGGCTTTATTTCGCTGTAAATGGCCGATTAAGTGCCATTCGACGCCCGCTAAATCTGCACAATCGGCGATTTTGCTCTCTGCCTCTTGAACCCGGTTTTCGCCGAAGTGGCGAATCCCTGCGGCATAGGCTGCACGGACTAATTCTGCAGGGTGTGTTTTGCTCACGCCAATCAGCGTCACCGACCCTGGTGATCGGCCCGATAGGAGCGTTGCTTGCGCGATGCGTTCCTCGATGTGGGTAATTGCCTGTTTCATCGCACTCCTCGTCGGCTTTTTTTGGATTGTACCATGCACAAAAAAACGGCACCGCGGGTTCCCCCGCGATGCCGTCCCAGCCACACTCAGCCGCGATTGGCAGCGAGACCTGCGCTCACCAGTTCAGCGGTGACCTCTGTCGCGCCTTGTTGCCGGGCAATCCCCTCAATGACCATCTGAAGCTGACGTGATGCCGAAATGCGCGGCAAGTACGGCAATTTCTGGAGTTCGGCATCCAGCATCTCACGAGCCTCGCTGGTCCACTTCAGGTTCCCACTCTGCCCTGATGGTGCTGCTGCCGGTGGACCACCGGCCCCCGTGGCACTCCGTGCTGCTGCATAGGCACCATCGACCGGCAAGAAGTTCAACAAGCCATCGTATAAGCGATTGACGATTTCTTGCATCAAAATCACACAGCCACGATACCCAATGAACGGGGTGCCCACCGCACGGCGCACCGCGGGTCCCGGGAACGACGCCGGGATGTAGTTGCTAAAGCGTGATCCGGCTTCGCGCAGATAAATGCGCTCGTTCATCGAGCCAAACAAAAACGACGGTGCTTTTTTGTGAATGTGCTGCCGTGTTGCTTCATTGTCATAATCACCCGGACGGCGCGGCCGAGCGGTCGAAAAGGCGATCTTCATGCCCAATTCTTCACCCAAGAACCGCTCAAGCCCTTCGGCGAGGCCCAAGCCTGCCACAATCCCGACATCCAGACTACTGAACCAGTCACCTTGCGGCCCGCGCCACAAATCCCAGACGGCCTGGAGGGTCGTCTTTTTTTCGTTGGCGATGAATGCTTCCGCCTGTGCACTCGTCCCGAGGGCTTCACCAAGGGCACGGACAAATGCATTGCTCTCTTTCATGCCATAGGGAGCGGTCAAGATTGGTTTGCCCAACTGCTCGGCCAATCCCATTCCGAATTCTTTGTAGAGCACGACGGTCACATCAGCAGCCGCCAAACGATGCATATCGGCGAGCGTCGTCGCATACGGGAAGACGATGTTGACGGTGCCACCGGCACCTTCGATTATACGCCGCATTTCTTCGAGCTCGGATGGCGCATTAAAGCACCCATACGTCGGTCCAATGATGTTGACCGAACGGGGGTTGTGTGCCACGGTGGCCCGTTGTTGCGCGCCATACTCGTCCCACAGCCATATCAACACGCGGTCACGACCAGCCCATTCGTCTTCTGCCAGTGAATTACTGTAATAAAACTTCGTGCCCGTCCCCAGTTGCTTCACCAACGACGAATGATCCGACCCGATCATCTCGGATTCTGCGGTCGACACCACAATCACGTGTTTGTTGTCCAACACACCGGTCAATGCGAGGTTGTCGTAGGTCCATTTGACTTTGTCTGCCGTGCCCTTGCCACCGACTTCTTGTTCGGTCATCGTTGCCGGAGTCAGATTCTCGATGTGTGGCACTGCGTCCGTGTAGTCCGGTACTGCAGTCCCCACCAAATTAAAACAACCCACCGGGGCATCGCAGATGACGTGCACATCTGGCATCGGGCACATGGTCCATATTGCTGCCCAGTATCCACTGGTATCGGAAAGGTCTCGAATAATCGTCGGTGCCATACGCTGTACTCCCTCGGTCCCTGTCGGCTAATCGGCGAAGAATTCCTGCATGAAGCGATAGCGGTCACCTTTGGTAAGCACATCTGCCACAAACTCGATCGTAGCAGCCATCCCGCTACTCAAAAAGAACGGTCGTGACGCCAGCTGGTTGGTGAAGTACATCGCCGGGATGCCACGTTCCTTGGCCACACTCGCCAACGGCGTTGTCCCGAATACCAGATCAGGGCTGTAGCGGTCTATGGCTGCGACATCTTCTTCGAGCGCTTTGCGGTAAATGACTTCCTTGGTACCGTGTGCTTTCAGCCAAAGTTCATCCGGCAAGACCAATGGATCT
>JBJONV010000047.1:0-7619 GCA_046051665.1 Chloroflexota bacterium | reverse complement strand
GGTGCACCTTCGATTACCGGTACAACCGTTCGCGAAGACGAAATGGGCCGGCCTGATATCGTTATCACCAAAAATGCCATGGATGGCGACGAAATTCGCTACTTCCGTTTGGTCAGCAATGCACCTGGTCGGTTTTATTTGAACGACGGCGTGACGATGGTACTCAATGGTGGATTTGTGTCTGCAGCAGCAGCCACCAACGGCATCCGGTTCCGGCCTAATCCGAATGTCTTCGGAAGCTACACGATCCAGGCACAGGCTGCAACCTCCCCTACCGTCGAAGGTGTGGGTGGCGAAGCAGCCAGTGCGCAGATTCTGATTACCCCTGTTGCCGATGTGCCACGGATTACCGGCACCACGGTCGCAGAAGGGGGTATGAGCACGTCGGGTTTGATTGTTTTGCCGAATGCAGCAGACGGCGCAGAAGTGACGCACTTCCGCATCGCAAACGTCGTTGGCGGCACGTTGTTCCTCGCGGATGGGATGTCGAGTCTCTCGGTGGGGCAATTTATCACAGTCGCACAAGGTGCAGCAGGATTGAAGTTCGCTGCCCCTCTTGCCTCGATGGGGAATGGGATGGTCGAAGTCCAGGCAGCAACAGCACCAGCGTTAACTGCCGTGACGACGACACGTGCAACGGCATTGATTAGTATTACCGACAACACCGCACCGGATATTCTCGTGCCGTACGATATGATTCTGGATGCATACACCGATACCGGCACGCGAGTCGACTTCACCGTCAGTGCCGAAGACCTCCGTGACGGCAGTGTCCCCGTCCGTTGTTCGTACGTCAGTGGGGTCTTTTTGCCCGTCGGGACGCACACGATTACCTGTACTGCGAGTGACCGCGCAGGGAATAGTTCGAGTGCGTCGTTCATCGTGATTGTGCAGAAAATCGCCCCGAGCGTCACGCTGAGCCCGATAGATACCGTCTCAGGCCAAAATGTCTCGCTCCGTTGGGCATTAGTTGTCGAAACAGGCCAAAGTTATCGGTATGATGTACAACGCCGCGTCATGCCATCCGGTGAATGGATGATGGTTGCACAGAATGTCTCCGAACGCTCTGCAACCGTACGGAGCATAGGTGAGTTGGTGTACGCGTTCCGCGTGCGAGCGACCCTTGCAGACGGGACGACTGGTCCATGGTCGAATGTGGTCAACACCGTGATCGACGAAACCGCACCGACGGTCTCGGCATGGATCAATCGTGGCCAAGCGACGCTCGTCGGTGCCGAAGTAACCACAAGCAGTCGTGTGCGTTTGACCCTACAAAACAGTGACGCAGACCCTGCCACGATGGTGCGCTGGAGTGAAGACGGCATCACCTATACGAGCTGGATTCCGTACCGCAGCATCAATGACGTCGCATTGAGTGCCGGCGATGGGTACAAAGAATTGCGGATCGAAGCACGTGACCGCGTCGGGAATGTGACCACCACATACGCCGGCATCATCGTCAATACCACTGTTGCAGACGCCTATGGTGTCACCATGAACAACGGCGATAGCTTTACGTCAAGCAACACCGTCAATATCAGCATGACCGCACCTCGCAATGTGGTGCCGCCCATCGCAGAAATGCAGTTCAGCACCACCGGGGTGTTCGACGGTAGCGAACCATGGCAACCCTTCGCCTTAGGTGGCACGTGGACATTCGAAAGCTCGACGGGCGGCTTGTATCGCTTGTACGCTCGCTTCCGGAATGTCGACGGAACCATTTTGCAAGTCGTCCAGGATGACATCCTGGTCGATAGCACTGCACCTATCTCGTCGCTCAGCATCAAGCGCACGACTGCGGCTTCGGTTACTGTTGCCGTGAGTACAAGCGACCGTGCAACCACCACCCGTGCGACAGGTTCTGGCGTCGACCAGATGCAGATTGCAGCAGCAGGATCGTTTGCAACCGCTGCTTGGGTACCATTTGCTGCGAGTGCAACGGTGGACTACGACAAAACCAACAAGAGCGCAGGCGGGATCTATGCCCGCTTCCGTGACCGTGCGGGCAACGTGAGTACGACCCGATGTATCTCGCCGACGGGTGCCGTCTGTAACGTCAACCCAGCATATGTCAACAATGCATCACCGTCCTTGCGCATCAGCGCACCGTATCGTCTTTCTAGTGGGTCTGTCGTCGTCCTGTCGGACCGCGTCGTCAACGCCACCGACCCCGAAACTCCCCAGACCCAGCTCGTCTTTACCCTCCTCACAGAACCCGTGAATGGATGGATGTTGTATGGGGGGAGTCGCATGTCGGTCGGCACCCGCTTCACCATGGCTGACTTGGCACGCAAACGTCTGATATATCGTCAGAATGGAACCAACAGTGAACATGATCGGATTGTGGTGCAGGTCACCGATAGTCAGGGAGCTCATGCGAGTGCAACGCTGTGGTTCTTGCTCGATGGTATCGCCGATCCGGAGCTTCCTGCCACACCAGAACCCACGGTAACGGTGGTCCCCACTTCTACTGCAGTCATTCCGACCGTGACACCAACCAAACGAATCACTCCGACCCCCACAAAAACACGGCCATCCCCGACCAAAAAGCCACGTCCGTAACCACCCTCGTTCCCCCTCTCGGTCGTACCGAGAGGGGGATTTTTGTCACCATGGTATACTCGTGCAGCGCCACTTACGAGATTAACTGCCATGTCCTCTCCTCTTCCAAATGATCATATTCACAGATTCCGTCTTGGTTTTCCACACATCTTCAAGACGGTGTTTTTTGTATTGACCGTTTCGCTGTGTGTTGTCATCGGTACGTTGCTGAGTTCGGCTACAGACCGTGCAGATACGATTGGTGCGGAAGACGAACTCGCACTCAGTCGGGATTGGCTTTTTCAGAGTCGGTACGCTGACCTCGAATTCCACGAGGGGGAACCAGCCCGCTGGCTCCTCAATCAACCGAAAAAATCCTTTTCGCTTATCAACCGTGCAATCGATGACTCGTTACTCCACGCGGCGACGACCCTCGTCGCGCGCACAAGCACGGACGCATTTGCCTCGTACACCCTGCGCCTCGCCACACCGATCGGCAAACCAATCTCGGTAACGGGTGCAACGCGGACAATATCTTTTGCATTGATGCCAGGCACACGAACATATACCCTGCTGACCGAACCCAATTTCGTCCCCGTACAAACACGATTACTGCCGATTAGCACCAGTGCATTCGAATCATACGGATTCAGCACAACGCAGTACACCCAGTCGACTACAGATACGCGTGAACTCATCGCAGACTTCCGTAGCGCAACCTTTAGGAACTGGTCACCATCCGCCACGGCGATCTGGATGTGGGTCCTGATTGCCCTCCCATTGCTCCTCTTCGCTGCTCCTCCTGCCACATCGACACATTGGTGGGATGCACCACTCAGCGTGGCAATAATCGTCACACCCTGGCTCGTTTCTGTTTTGAGTGGTACTGCTCCGAGCATTGAACCAGTGGTGACTTTTTTCGTGTGTGGTGCGCTGATTGTGAGTCGCCGCCTCGCGGATTTCTTCGGTGTACGGACATCACCATATGCGACACCAGTGTGGGTCATGGCACTACTGGCGAGTTGTTTGAGTGGGACGCGCGCACTGGCGGTATCGCATTGGATGCTCGGCGTCGACTTTGCGGCAATGCCTACTTGGTCGGATTTTGGGGTGTATATCGCTTCGATGCGCGCTGCATTCCCCATTCCGCTCCTGGCTGTCGAATACCTACTGTCGCGGAGTGACATTCCGTTACTTTTTGATGTGCTCTATGCAACTGCCTTCGTGCGATTTTGTGCCATCGCAGGAATTTTGGCGGCGCTCTCTATCATCCCCAAAACAACACTCTGGTGGCGCTGGAGCACCTATCTCCTCGGAATCGTCCTGTGCCTCGGCGTGGCATTTGTGTACCGTTATGACGACCGTAATTATTGGATGGCGTATGACGCCTGTATCGGGTTGGCGCTGGTCGTGGTGTTTTTGCTGTTGCGATCGCCGCTCGATCGGCCGGTACAATGGCTCGGCCTCGGTGTTGCAGTGGTTGCTGCGGATTCGCTACGCCCGTACATGCAGGTCGTCTTGCCGGTACTGATAGGTGTCGGTATGGTGCGCATCGGACGGAGTGTCGGGTGGCGTGGCGTACGCTGGTTCTTGCTCCCTTTGTGTATCAGCATCGTGTGGCATCTGCACCATATCATCCAGTTGGGGCAATGGTCGTGGAGTAATTACGCGGGGTTCAACATCGCACGTGCATGGGTGCCTGAGGCGTATGCGCAGGCAGTAATTGGGCTCCCGAGCGACATGAACCATCCCGAATGGGGCAGCCGTAGTGGAGCACTCATCCGAGCGACTGTTGCATGGATTGTGGCGCACCCCGTTGACGCACTCCGGAACGGATTGTCGTTACTCACCGAAATGTTTCGTATTCCGGTGACCATTCGACGATTTGGCAATGATGGCAGTATCTACGAAGTAATCCGCGTGGTGCCGTGGTATGTGGGCATCTACCAAACGATTGCTACGCTCGCACTAGTTGGACACGGTCTATTCCTCGTCAACGCCCTCGTACGGCGACCAACACTGTGGGCGCAATACACCATTGAACGTGTCATTTGGATTACAGTTGTCTGTATGACCGCACTCAGCGAAACAGGCGAACAGGCGCGATTCATCGCCTCGTACATCCCCCTCCTGTTTTTGGGAATCACAGATGCGCGGGCAATGTTTGATTGGGATGCGCTGCGGTTGTCTATATTGCACCGATTTTCAGGTTTTTCGCGCAAAAAATAACTGTTTCTGCCACCTCACAATATCCTGACAGAGAGAGATTTTTACCTGAGAGACAGTTGAAATGTTACTTACTTTCCTTTACTATGTACCTACGTACGAAACCGCATCGTAGGTCAAGGACGACAGTAATGACAACAACCATCGGAATCGTAGCTCTGCATGGCTTGCCTATCTTGTTTACGCTCGTTGCGCTCTGGCAGATAAGCAACCTTGCCGGACGTCGGAGCCCACGTCGCGAAGGGCTCGCCAATGCAGGAGTCATCGGAATCATCATAGGTCTCATGGCCAAAACATATCTGCAGATACAATTCAGCACCGCATTGGGTCTTTCGGCAACCTCCCCGTATGCAACCTACCCGATACTGGCAGCTGGGTATATTTTGTTGATGTTCGGATTTGTCGGCTGGGATCGCATGCTCCTGTCGCGCCCGGGTTGGACAGCGCCATTGCTGACTATCTTTGTGATCGAAGTTGCAACCTTTGTGAGCGCGCGCCTCGGGATGGTGTCGTGGTGGATGATTCCGTTCGCCGTGGTTATCGGGAGCGTGATCCTCATCGATTTGTTGTTTTTGGGTTTTGCACTACGCCAACGATTGACCATTGCAGTCCCTTTCTTGCTCCTCCACATCGCATCGGTGATTGTCACAACGGCAATCGAGTTCAAAGCACCGACTGACGCCGCCATTCTCAACGGCATTCTGCTCAGCACCATCACGAGCGCAGTCCTTTTCGTAATCTCGACGCAACTCATCGCACGCCACAGTGGACGTGGCCGGATGCTCGTCGTGTAACGATTGGTGTGGCGGGTATTGTGGAAAATACCAACTGCTCGACATACACCGTAGGCAGCACATCCGAATACCGTTGGGCTTCGCCTGAGGGAAGAGGGGTGCTGCCTTCGTCGTTCACTCGCGCAGGGTGCAATGGGGGAGCAGAGTTGAGTGCACGCGAGTGCACACGCGTAGCTGGTTTTTACAGCCGAAGAACAGATGTCGCAACGGTATTGCGCATCCACAAAATTCGATTTGACAACGTCCCATCCATCGGGTATATTTCTGTTCGTAAGTGATGCGCGGAACCAGGCATTACGAGCCGGAGTGGCGGAATGGCAGACGCGATGGTCTCAAAAACCATTGAGGGCAACTTCATGTGGGTTCGACTCCCACCTCCGGCACCACTATTCACGGGGCGTGGCTCAGCCTGGTAGAGCGCAGCGTTCGGGACGCTGAGGTCGGAGGTTCGAATCCTCTCGCCCCGACCACCGACAGACACCGGCTCCAGTATGGAGTCGGTTTTTTGTATTAAGAGCACACATGAACACACCGCGTTTCTCGCCGTTTTGGCTCGGTGCAGCACTGCTCGGGCACACGGCCTGGGGAATCTATCCCGTGTTGGCGCGGTATCTCCAGATACAGGCGCACATCCCAGGGTTGACACTGCTGACCATCGCGAATGGTTTTGCCATGTTGGTGATGATTGCCGTGGTAGCGTATCGCGGCGAATTCAGCCAACTCCGTATTCGGGCTGGGTGGCTTGTAGCACTTTTTGCCATGCTCCGCGCCGTGACCAATGTCCTCGCCGCACGGTATGCCCCAGCAGCGCAAGTGACGCTGATTGGGTTGCTGACACCCTTATTGGTCGTGGTGATGGGTCGGCTCTGGTTCAACGATCCTGCCCCTCCAAATACCGGTGTGGTGTTGGCACTATCGATCCTCGGTGCTGTTGTCATGTTGAGTGGTGACATACAAGATCCCTCCTTTTGGCAGAGTGGGAGCAGTAGCAGTTGGGTCGGTGTCGCCCTCGCACTGACCAGCAGTGTCATGTTGGCGTTGTACATGTTGTCGGTGCGCCGCACGAGTGGCTACGGGATCTCTAGTGAAGCGACATTTTTGCTCCAATTGATTGCCGTCGTAGCGACATCCATTCCACTGTCTTGGGCAATAGGCGAGCGCTTTGCTGGGATGGGCTCCTTGCAACCGAGCCATTGGGTCGGTCTAGTAGTCTTTGCGGTGGTGATAGTTATCGGGGCGAATATTCTGCAGGTATACACGTTGCGCAAACTGGGTGCGTCGTTGGTGACTGCGGTGCAAGCCTGGCGACTCCCCGTCACTGGGATTGCGGCTGGGTTCATTCTGGCCGAATGGATGCAGACGCCGACCGAATACATCGGTGCTGGTTTGACAGCGTTGAGCGTCACCTGGTATCTGGTTTCGCAACGCAAATCTGCTTGACCGCACCTATGTGCGAGTGCTATCATGCACACATTGGCTCTGTAGCTCAATTGGATAGAGCATCACCCTCCGAAGGTGAAGGTTGCTGGTTCGAACCTAGTCAGAGTCACCACACGCGAGCGCCCAGCCATGGCTGGGCGTTTGATATTGATAGGAATGCGCCATGATTGATGCAGTCCACCTCAAGAAGTCATTCGGCTCGGTCGCCGCGGTGCGCGATGTCAGTTTGACGGTCGCACCTGCTCAGATTTATGCGTTGCTCGGACCCAACGGTGCGGGCAAAAGCACGACCATCAATATGTTGACGACGCTGATGACACCCGATCACGGGACGGTCCGTATCAACGGGCACGATACCGTCACAAACCCCGATGCCGTTCGTCGCATCATCGGCGTTACCTTCCAGGATCTGGTTCTTGATCGTGATTTGACGGGACGCGAATGCCTCGACTACGCCGGTCGGTTATATCATCTTCCCGCCAGTTTGCGGCAACAACGGATCCAAGAAGTGCTCGAACTTGTCGAATTAGGCGCTGCTGCCGATCGACTCACCGGCACGTATTCAGGCGGGATGAAACGGCGCCTCGAGTTGGCTCGCTGTCTGATGATGCATCCGTT
>JBJONV010000046.1:0-10693 GCA_046051665.1 Chloroflexota bacterium | reverse complement strand
TCAAAGAAATAATCAGCGGTCGCCAGCGCCGCGCCTGCACAAGATGCACCTGCGTCGCAGCAGGCACCAGCACCAACGCCGCCAGGTTATATTTGGTGCCGATGGCCAGGCCGACGGTCAGCGCCGTAGCCCACCACCAGCGTGGGCTCGGTGTCTGCGTGTATTGCCAGGTGACGATAAGGGTGGCGAGGGTCACAACGGCCACGAGGCCGTCAGGCGCAATGTAGCCGCTTTGGGCGACATGAAACGGCAAAAAACACAGCCACAGTATCGCCAGCCACCACCATCGCAGCAGGTTTTTTTGGGCCAAGTGGATGACCAGCAACGGGATGGCCAAGAGCGCCATCAGGATACTTGTAATGCGCCCGACGACAAACGGTGCAATCACGCGACTGATGCGATCGGTGGGCAGCAGGAGCAGGTCAGAGGGAATAGGATCACGCAACGTATCGAGCCAGACAGCAAGCCATACCGGGTAGACCGACAGATGCGGGCGGTCGAACGAATCGGGGAATGGTGACCCTGTCGCCAGCATCTTGAGGACCATGTTGATGACATAGGGTTCGTCGGGGTGCGGGGTGTACGGCAACGCAAAATAGACCGCTGGCCAGCGCACGACGAATCCCACGACACAAATCGTGACAATGCCCAGAATCAGCCAGCCATGGCGCCGGCAGGTGGTGATGATGTGTTGCATGCAATGCCCTTTGGTCGTCCTGCTGTATTATAGCCAGAGAAGCGATGCAACAGATACAACAGGAGGTTCCGATGCGATTAGGAGGACCCGTCAGCGGCACATGGGCCGATGCACACGAATGGACCGCCGCCGTCAGCCGCCTGGGCTATCGCGCAGCCTACTGCCCCATCGACCAGACGGCTAGTAGTGCCACGATTGCGGCCTATGCCGCCGCAGCCAAACAGGCAGACATCGTGATTGCCGAGGTCGGTGCCTGGTCCAACCCGATGTCCAGCGACGACGTGACGCGCCACAAGGCACTCGCCTTTTGTCAAGAACGCCTGGCCCTGGCCGATGCCATCGGTGCACGCTGTTGTGTCAACATCGCCGGCTCACGCGGGGTGGTATGGGATGGTCCCGATGCCCTCAACTATGCCGACGATACCTTTGCGCTGATTGTCGATAGTGTGCGTAGTATTATCGATGCCGTCAAACCGACACGGACGCACTACACGCTCGAGACGATGCCGTGGATGCTGCCCGACTCGATCGAGTCGTACGTCGCCTTGATCAACGCCATCGACCGGCCGCAGTTTGGCGTGCACCTCGACCCCATCAACATGATGAACAGCGTCGAGCGCTTCTACCGCCATCGCCAATTCGTCGATGCCTGTGTGACCGAGCTCGGGTCAGCGATTACCTCCGTCCATATCAAAGACATGACCATCGGGCGGCCCTTTGTGGTCGCCTTGCAGGAGTGTGCACCGGGCATGGGGATGCTGGATTATGGGGCCATTTTGCGCTCGCTCAATCGGCTGGCGCGCGACACACCGATTATGCTCGAACACCTCGAGACCGCCGCCGAATACGATGCTGCAGCCGCCTATGTGCGCCGGATCGCTGGGGAAGTCGGGGTAGGGGTCTAAGAGGAACGAGCTATCGAGCGGGGTTTATTGCAATAAACCCCGCTCGATGAGGAAAGGAGCATGCAATGTCCTCACCACTCATCCGGATTGGTTTTGTCGGGGTCGGCAACATGGGCCAAGCAGCACATTTGCGCAACTTCCAGATGGTGCCCGAGTGCGCGGTCGTGGCCATCGCCGATGTCCGGAGCGCACATGCCGCCGCCGTCGCCCGCAAATGGGACGTGCCGCACGTCTATGGCTCACATCGCGAGATGCTGGCGGCACATCCCGATATCGATGCCCTGGTGGCCATCCAGCCCTTTACGCGGCACGGCACCCTGCTCACCGAGCTCCTGGCTTATGGCAAACCCATCCTCACCGAAAAGCCGATCGCAGGCTCGATAATGCAGGCAGAAGCGATTCTGGCGGTGATGGAGGCCCACAAGACCTGGATTATGGTGGGCTATCACAAGCGTTCCGATCCTGCCACCCGGGCTGCCAAGGCCGAAATCGACCGGCTGAAACAGACCGGCGAACTGGGCAAAATGACCTACATCCGCATTCTGATGCCGGCGGGCGACTGGATCGCCAATGGCTTCAATCAGAATATCTGGAGCGCCGACCCCGAACAGCCCCTCCCCGAAGACCCGCCGGCTGCCGACATGGATGCCGCCACCAACGACGCCTATATTTCCTTTGTCAACTATTACATCCACCAAGTCAACTTGATGCGCCACTTGCTCGGTGAAGCCTGGCAGGTTACCTATGCGGCACCTTCCGGCCATCTGCTGGTGGGCCAGAGTGCCTCGGGCGTGACCTGTAGTATCGAGATGAGCCCCTACCAGACCACCATCGATTGGCAAGAGAGTGCCCTCGTCTGCTTCGAACGTGGCTGGGTCAAGCTCGAACTCCCGGCACCACTGGCCTACAATCGCCCCGGCCGCGTCGAATACATGCGTGACCCGGGCAATGGCGTAGAGCCGACGACGCACAGCCCGCATCTGCCCTGGCGCCATGCCCATTGGAACCAAGCCGAGCATTTTGTGCAAGCCGTTGCCGGGGCACGATCGCCCGTCTGTACGGCCCACGAAGCCCTGGACGACTTGACGCTCGCACGCGCGTATATCCGTCGCTGGTTGGGCAAATAACCAGCACTTGAGGAGGGGACCATGCCGATGCAATGGCGCAAGTTGTGGATTTCGGACGAACGCTACGAATCCGCAGCAGTCTGTGACGTCGATGGAGACGGCCACATGGACATCATCAGTGGTGGGTATTGGTATCAGGGACCAGATTTTCGGCGCAAACACGCCATCGGCGAAATCGCGCAGTACGGTGAGTACTACGATGATTTCTCGACGGTATTGCTCGACATCACGGGGAACGGCACGCTCGATTATGTGACGGGTGGCTGGTGGGGCAACAGCCTGCGCTGGCGGGAACGCCCTGCCGACCCGACGCACCCCTGGCCCGAGCACCTGCTGTGGGACAACACCGGCAATGTCGAGACGACGCGCAGCTGGGATATCGACGGTGACGGCATCATCGAAATCGTCGCGAACACGCCACCCCAGGCGACCGTCTGCTACTACAAACTCCGCACCGATGCGATGGGCCGCGGATTGGGTGCGTTCGATCGTATCGACATCTATACCTTTGCCGAAGGGTCACAAGGGCACGGCCTGGGCTGTGGCGATATCGCTGGCAATGGTCGGATGGATATCATCCTCTGCCATGGCTGGCTCGAGGCACCGGCAGACCCGGCGCGTGGCACGTGGATTTGGCATGGCGAGTTCTCGGATGCGCCGTGGGGTGCCATGGCGAGCATCCCCATGCTGGTGGTCGATGTAGATGGCGATGGGCGCAACGAGCTGATTACCGGCAATGCCCACGGCTACGGCTTGTGGTGGAGCAAACGGCGTACAGACGGCACCTGGGCGCACCACCCCATCGACCCAGGCAATGCGCAGTACCATGACCTGCACTGGGTCGACATCGATGGCGACGGCGTGTGCGAGCTGGTCACGGGCAAACGCCACCGCGCCCACAACGGCAACGACCCGGGCGAGTGGGACGATGTGGGGATCTACTACTTCAAGTGGAGCGGCGAAGGCTTTGTGAAGCAAATCGTCGACTACGGTCCGATCGGACGTGGCAAAGGCTGCGGGATTCATTTTGCCGTTGCCGATGTTTTTAGCAGCGGTCGCCTCGATATCGTTGCACCCGGCAAAGATGGGTTGTATCTGTACGTCAATCTGGGCAGTGCGGAGGTGAAGTGATAAAAAACGAGCGGGGCGTATTGTAGTACGCCCCGCTCGAGGGAAAAAACAAGCCAAATTTACTTCTTCAGCAACACCTTGACCGCCTCGATCAGCCGATCCATGTCGTTCGGGGTGTTGTAGGCTTGGACGGCCACGCGCAGGAAGGTATGCCCGTTCCAGGCGACGATGGGCACTTCGATGGCAAACTCGTTCCACAGGCGGTTGTAGTCGATGCGCTCGTCGGTGGGGACGGGGCAGAGGGCCATCTGGTTCCACCACTGCTGCGATTCGTCGCTGACGGGAGGCAACCCGGTCAGTTCGGCGACGCGCTGGCGCGTCTGTGAGCCCAGGGCGTGACAGGCGGCACGGACTGCTGGCCAGTTGTGTTTGCGCTGGAACTCAATGGCTGCCGGCACGGTCAACCATGGAGCGGGGTCGTTGGTGCCCACGTTGGTGAACAAGTTGACATAGCGGGGCATGTTGTCGTGGTGCCGGCTCAGGTTCCAGCTGACGACCAACGGCTCGAGGCGGGCTTGCATGTCGCGGCGGCTGTACAAAAAGCCGGCCCCCTTGGGAGCGCACAGCCACTTGTGGCAGTTGGCCGAGTAGTAGTCGGCATCCAGATCGGTCAAATCGAGGTCGATATGGCCGGGGACGTGGGCGCCGTCGATGACGGTAATGATGCCGGCGGCCCGGGCGCGGCGGCAGATTTCTTTGATGGGGAAGATCATCGCCGTCGCCGAGGTGATGTGGCTTATCGAGATGGCTTTGGTCTTGGGGGTGACATACGACCAGAACTGTTCGACAAACGCTGCCTCGGAGGTCATCGGGATGGGGATGGGAGCATAGACCATTTTGCCGCCGTTGCGGCCCAGGTGGTACTCCCAGGTATTGTTGATGGCGCCGTATTCGTGGTCGGTGGTCAGGATTTCGTCGTCTTTCTCGAAGCGCAACGAATTGACGACGATGTTCATCCCATAGGTGATATTGGGCACAAAGACCAGATCATCGGCATGGGCATTGACGTACGCACCCAGCTTGATGCGGGCCTGCTCGAGCAGGTCCAAGCGGCGCCGTCCGAAAAAGTGCACCGGCTCGGATTCGAGCTCGTCTTGCCAGCGGCGGTACTCGGCGATGACCTCGCGCGGGCACGAACCAAAGCTGCCGTGGTTGAGGAAGGTGATGTCGCGGCGCAGATTGAACTGCGACGCCAGCTCGGGCAGGGGCATCGTCAATGGTGCAGTCATGTCAAACCTCGCTGTCTGTGAATGCCACTAGTGTACGCCAAAAATCGCACCCCAGGTTAGCCCATGGTGCTGATGTGATCGGGTCGGATGGTGTAGCGCGCCCGGACTTCGTTGGGATCGTCGCTCCGATAAATCGGTCGGCCAAAATAGCGGAACGATAACTCGTTGATGTGGGCGCGGCCGACGTCGGCATCCGAGATATCAATCACCGGTCCGCGCACCGCCACATACCGGTAGGCGTTGGTCGGATCGACAATCAACAGCGCTACATACGGCGCCCGGCGGATGTTTTTGTCCTTCAAGCGCCCGGTGGCTGCATTGACATAAAACAACCCGTCGGCATAGCTGAACCAGACGGGCGTAACCTGCGGGGTGCCGTCGGCCATGGTCGTCGCGAGGCCGGCAACGATGGGGTTGGTAATCAGATCCTGGTATTCGGTGGGGATGATGGTATGCATGGATGCTCCTAGCCGAGGCTGCTGATACGGGTAATCTGCAGGGTCAGGCGGCAATAGACGTCGGTTGCGTTGGCATACGGGTATTTGGGGACGCCCATGTAGCGCTGTGCCAGCGTATGCAGGTGGGCCAGACCAGTGGCTGCATCGGAGGTGTCGGTCAGCCGGGTATGGACGGCACAATAGCGATCGGTGTTGTGCGGGTCGATAAACAACACGACCGCCCGTGGATCTGCCGCCAGATTGCGGTATTTGACCGTCGTGGTGGCGGTGGTGATGTAGAGATGCTGGGCATCGTAGTCATACCAGACCGGCACGGCATGGGGTGCCCCGTTGTGCTGGGTGGTGCTGAGGACCGCCACCGTTGGTGCGGCAATGAGCGCATAGAATGCTGGCGGGATCAACGGGTTCATGCGGGCCACTTCAGATTGGGGATGACGTTTTTGCCGAATTGTTCGATAAACGCCGTCTGGTTGCGGCCGACATTGTGGATGTGAATCTCGGTGAAGCCCAAATCGATGAACGACTGGATGTGTGCGCGGTGCTTGTCGAGGTCGGCCGAGATGAGCATGCGGTTCTTGAAGTTCTCGGGCCGGACCAGTTTGGCAATCTCGGCGAAATCCTCGGGACTGCGGATGTCTTGCTTGGGGAAGGCCATGCCGCCGTTGGGCCATTCGGTCATGGCATTGGCTGTGGCTTCTTCATCCGTATCGGCCCACGACAGATGCAACTGGAGCAACTTGGGCATGGTGCGCGGGTCTTTGCCGGCGGCGGTGGCACCATCGGCAAATTTGCCCAGTAGCATTTTCAGCTTGTCGTGCGAGGCACCGGGTGTGATGATGCCGTCCAACTCACGGCCACACCAGGTAGCCGTGATGGGGCCAGCCGTGGCCACATAGATGGGCGGTGGGGTGGCCGGCAGGGTCCACATTTTGACCCGTTCGATGGTGAAGTATTTGCCGTTGTCGTGTTTGACGGTTTTGCCCGAGAACAGTTGCTTGATGATGCCGATTGCCTCTTGCATCATGGCCAGCCGGACATGTGGCTCGGGCCAGACGCCGCCGACGACGCGCTCATTCAGGGCCTCGCCGCTGCCCAGACCCAACCAAAACCGCCCGGGCGTCATCACCGCCTGTGTGGCGGCAGCCTGTGCGACGGTGGAAGGGTGGTAGCGGAACGACGGGCAGGTGACGCCGGGGCCGAAGGTCATCTTGGCGGTCGTGGCGCCCATGGCTGCCATCCAGCTCCAGACAAAGGCGTTGTGGCCCTGTTGCGGGACCCACGGTTGGAAGTGGTCTGCGGCCATTACCGCGCCAAAGCCGTGGCATTCGGCCAGTTGCGCATAGCCCAGGAGTTCGGACGGGTCAAACTGTTCGAGTGCCGCTGCATAGCCGATGATGCCCATGGTGTACCTCTGTGTCTGTCGTGGTCGCGCCTAGCTGGGGCGACGCGGTTTGGGGGTATAGGTGCGTTTGACCGTCGCCAAAAACGCTGCGGTATGACTGCCGCAGGCGGAAGCATCGAGACTGGTCAGATCCTCGGGCGTATCGACGTCGTGGGTTAGGCTACTGCTGTCGTCGACGACGTAGGGGACAGTGGTTTTGGAGGCCGTATCACGATGCAGAAAAAAACTGCGTGGGCCGAATTGCCACTGCCAGGCAGCGCCGATGCGACTGCAGATCGCCGGTGTGCCGCCGTCTGCGGATTTGGCGAGTGAGACACCGTCTGCGGGCGTGGCACGCACAAACGCATCGACATCGCCGGCGTCGAGTAGGGGCAAATCTGCATGGATGACCAACACCGTATCGGCCGCGGGGATAGCACGGACTGCCATGGCAATGGCGCCGTTGAGCGTTGGTTTGCCCTCGAGCAGCGAACGGACATCGGCCGGTAAAGCCAGGATTTTGCGGTTGGAGAGCGGTCCAATCACGGCGATGCTGGTCACACAGCTGCTCGTCTGCAAGACGCTGATGACGTCCAGGAGCATCGCGACGGCCAAGGTCTGGCGTTGCACGGGCGACAAAAATGCCCCCAAGCGGGTTTTGGCGCGTTCGACTGCCCCAAAGGGAATCAGCGCATGCACGGCAGGGGTCGTCATGATGCCAGGACCACCTGCGCCAATGCTGCTTTGGCTGCAGCATCGCGCATAATCGTATCGGTCACGACAGCATTTATCCCCAATGCGCGAATGGCCGGTGCATACACCGCATCGACGGTGTCGATGACCAGCGTGTCGATCAAGCCTAGATACCACTGCGCAATCCCCAGCGGCGATACCTCGTAGCCGGCATTGACCAGCATTGGCACCAACGGGCCTTTGATGGCTCCACCACCCACAATCGGGCTGACTGCGGTGACGGGGATGGTGCGCTGCGTTAGAAAATCACGGACTCCAGGCAGCGCCAAAATCGTCCCGACGCTGACAATCGGGTTGCTCGGTGCGATGCAAATCCGGCTGGCACTGCGGAGCGCTGCCCAGACCTCATCGGTGGCCACAGCAGTGGCAATCCCGTGATAGCTGATGCCGGTAATCTGTGCTTTGGCACGGTCGCGCACGAGGTAGTGCTGGAAGTGGACGGAACCGTCTGGTGTTTCGATGTGCGTTTGTACATCCTGGTGCGTCATCGGCAACAGCCGAACCGCTACACCCAGCGCAAGACCGAAGTGCAGGGCAATTTGTGTGGCCGTTTGGCCTTGTTTGAGCAATGCCGTGCGCTGGATGTGCAAGGCGAGGTCTTTGTCACCGAGCATAAACCAATTGGGCGCACCGAGGCGGGCTAGCATGTGCATGCAGTGGTCGGTGTCGTCGACAATGCCCCAACCTTGGCCGGGGTGGATGAGGCCAGCCAACGTGCACAAGACGATATCGACATCGGGGCTGATTGCCAAGCCGTGGAGCTCGATGTCGTCGCCGGTGTTGATGATGGCGTTGATGGTGTGTGGGGGGACGACCTGGACGAGCCCTTCGAGGAAGCGGGCAGCGCCGACGCCGCCACAGAGGACGGCAATCGAGGGCATATCAGAGGTGGAAGTGCTGTGTGTGTGCATGGGGGTATCTTACCAAAATCCCGACCATTCTGCGGACGGAACGCGCATTTAGCGATCGATGCGCAGAGCAACGGCAGGCCGTTTGGGTCGTCGTTTGGGTGCGACTGCCATGCGACCGATGGGGATGAGTGCCTGCGGATCGAGCACTTCCGGCAGCATCAATGCACGACGCACCATGTCGCCACAAAACAACGGCGCGCACATCCAACCGGCGTCGTACCCGAGGGCGACCGCCGTGAGCAGCATGTTTTGGATGGCACAGCCGATACTCTGCACGGCCATGGTGTATTCGGCGTGCTGGCGCGGCGCATCGGGGTAGACATCCAGCAGGCTCCGATCGATACACGGCATGACGAGTGCGGGGGCGGCCACAATCCGTGCAGCCGAGGCGGCGTGCCGCTCGGCGATGAGTGCTGCATCCACACCGTCTGCCGCGAGGTGCTGACGCCATTCGACGGCCATCGCATCGACAAGGAGCTGGCGGCTTTGACCGAGTGCGATGACCACGAATTGCCAGGGTTGGCGCCCGTGTGCAGATGGTGCCAAGGCGGCCGCATCGAGGAGGGCGTCGATGACCGCAGCAGGGATGGACTCGCTGGTGAAGCGGCGCACCGAAGCGCGGCGTTGGATGGCGTCGTGGAGTTCCATCGGCGCGCTCAGCGGAACAGGTCTTTGTTGGCGGGGCGGATCAACGCACTCGCCGCCGACGGGCTGGTCTGGTAGGTGACGCCGCGCACCACGGCAACGGGGATGCGATCGGTTTTGCCCATGACCAACTCGGCGGCGGCGGCTATTTCGTCGCCGATTGCCAGGACACTGGCCTGCATACGGTACCCGAAGGGATCGTCTTGACCGGCATAGTCTTCGAGCGGGTTGATGCCAGCGACACCGATGGCGATGTTGACTTGGCCTTCGCGCCAGGCCCGTCCGAACGAGTCGGTGATGATGACCGCCGGTGTGACGCCGATGGCATTGCTCACACCTGCTGCAATCCCACGCGCCGATGCATCCGGGTCGACGGGGAGCAGGGTGATGTGTGTGCCGCCATCGACGTTGGATTCGTCGACGCCGGCATTGGCACAAATCAGGCCATGATGTGTTTCGCAGATGAGGACGCCCCGGTCCATACGGATGATGCGTTTGCTCTCACGCAGGACGACTTCGTAGTAGCAGGCGTCTTTGTGCCCTTGGGCGGCACACATTTCGGCGATGTGCGATGGCGTCACGGTGCGTGGGTCGACAAGGCGTCCTTCGGCCTTCGAGACAATCTTTTGGGTGACGACGATGATGTCGCCGGGCTCGAGGGTGATGGCGGAGTGTGCCAATCCAGCAAGGATGAGGGCGCTGATGTCTTGGCCGGGCACGACATCGCCGATGCCGCCCACAGGGAATATTTGGATAGAAGGACGCATAGTACCTCAGATGGCGTGGTGATACGTCTATTATAGGTTCGAATCGTCTGTGCTACCGCATCACTCTTGCACTGCAAGGGCGGCGGAACGGTCCGCATGGGAGTGCGCTGTCCTCCCAGCACGCACATGAATGCGGCGCGGCGTCTCCGCCTTTTCCCATACATCCACATATATAGAGAAAACCATGAGAGTCTGAGTGGAGTTGTCTTGCACCGCAAATGAGGCGGTATTGGGTGGTGATATCCGTTATAATAGGGACGTTGTTGTCGGACTGATGAAAGAAGGAAATCACTGATGGATTTCACTGCTAATTATGATATGTTCCTCAACGAGGAACACGACATGCTGCGTCAGACGGTGCGTGAGTTCGCCGAACGCGAAGTCGCACCCAACATCCGTGCCTGGGATCGGAGCGGCGCCGAACACGGCGAAGGCCCCGAGGACCGCACACATATTCGACCATTAATCGAAAAAATGGGCAAGCTGGGCTTCTTGGGGATCTGCTTCCCCGCCAAATACGGCGGAGCAGGCATGGATTACCTCGCCCTGGCCGTCCTCTGTGAAGAACTCGAGCGCATGGACAGCTTCTTGCGCGTGGTGGCCAGCGTGCACGTCGGCCTCAACTCGATGACCATCTTCCAATGGGGTACCGAAGCCCAAAAGATGAAGTACCTCAAGCCACAGGCAGA
>JBJONV010000045.1:0-28140 GCA_046051665.1 Chloroflexota bacterium | reverse complement strand
CTCTGCATTAACTACAAAACCGGCGCGGCATTTGACGGTTTCTTCCAACCGATTTTGTCGTGGTTCCGTGGACTGCCACGTGACTACGATCGCACCACGGCACTTGCAAAACTCCTCGACTCGGCACAGATTCGCCAAAAAAGCGACGATGATTTGACGCTGGTATTGGCGTTGCGGAGTTAGAGTTCGCTTGATCCAGCGCACGGACGCGTCGCGCACAGTCACACGAGGGTTGCTGGTATGAGCGCACATCATCAACTCGTTTTTTATACTGGCCCGCGCGAAGCGGTGCACCTGGCTAACCTCATCGCCGCAGGCGGTGAAGGTGGTGTCTACAATGTCTTCGAATACCCAGACCAGGTCGCCAAGATTTTCCACCCACGCCAACGGACCGCCGCAATCGCCGAAAAACTGCAGGTGATGTTGCAGTTCCGCCCAAACGAGGACGTCAACACCCACCGGCAGCATGTGTTGATTGCCTGGCCGACACAGATCATCTACAAGACACCCAGCGCACAATCGTCATATACCAGTGCGAACGGTACCGAAAATCTCGTTGTGGGCTACTTGATGCCCAAACTCAACCATACGTATGCAATTGCACAGCTGCTGAACCCCAACTTTCGGGTGAAGCACCACCCTGAACTCAACCATCGCCACATCTACCGTGTTGCTATCAACCTGGTGCGGATTGTCAGTCAGCTCCACAATAGCGGTATCGTGATTGGTGACATCAACGAAAAAAACTTCCACTTCACCAAAGAACTCGACCGCGTGGCGTTGGTGACGGTTATCGACTGCGACTCGATGCAGATTACCTCCCCAAGTGGCGAAATCTTCCCGTGTAATGTCGTCGTTCCTGAATACACCGCACCCGAATTACATGGGAAAGACATCCGCAAAGGTGTGGTCCGGAGCGAACAACACGATTTGTTTGGCTTGGCCGTGTTGCTCTACAAACTCCTGATGCAGGGCTTCCACCCGTTCCAAGGCATTCCATCGGCGGGGATGCCGCAGGTCGAATCGGCCCAGGTTTGGTGCATAAAAAACAACGTGTTCCCCCATATCGCAAATTCGTTCTACGGTCCGCCACGCTATGCCCCAAAAATCACATCGCTCCCGACGAGCCTGATTACGCTGTTTTTACGCGCATTCCTCAAAGGCTATACGCGTCCTACTGCTGCCGAATGGGAAGCGGCGTTGACGCAACTCGAACAGACACTTGTCCCGTGCGCAAACGACGAAACGCACATTCATCCCAAAGATTGCCCCTGCGTCGTGTGCGAATGGGAGTTCGCAAACGGGAAACGTTCGTCCGGCGGCATTGTTGTACCGGCGGAGCTGGCCGACATGCCGCTTCCACCGTTGATCCGTGCGAGCGATATTGCTACGACGGTGACGCCACCACAACCCAACGAGATGGCCATTCAGCAGATTCGACCGAACGAACCTGACCACGTCGTAGGCGGGGAGCGGGTGATTCCAAAATCGCTGTGGAGCATGCCTGTCGAATCCCGCACCGCATCGTCGCAATCAGCACCAATACCAACACAACCTGCATCATCAGCACCGTCTGCGCCACTCCCCACCCAGCCATCTACACCGCCGGTACCAGCATTCCAACCGGCGGCAGAAGCATCATCGACTCCAGCGCCGACGCTCAGCAGTGAACCTGCCGAGGTTCCGACAGCAGCCAACCAGAGCATTCCTCCACAGATGGACGATGAACCGCCGGTCATACCGCCCACCATCAAGCCATCCCTGTGGAGCACACCGTTGCCCGGGATGACATCGATATCAAATCCCATACCAGTGAGCCGCGTCACTTCAGTGAGCAATCCGCTCCCGGTCACGCCGGAACCACCTGCACCACGTATCGAGCAACCAAGTCCCATCGTTCCACCCAGCATCACCCCGCTGGCTGTACCTCTGGCAAAAGTACCGGAGTACGATTTGTTGGTCGGGCAAGGAGTCCCGCAAAGCGTACCGGTCGCAACACCGCTCCCGGAACCTGAACGCGTGCTCCCCCCTATCACGACGACACCGGTCCAGCCGCCAGTCGACATCCCTGCGCCGGAACGTGCTATGCAGACTGAAGCACTCGATACCCGAGCCATCGCAGCGGCACTCGAAAACAGCGCCTCGTATGTGACCGATACCTTAGAGGTTGTGGATGACGCACTCCCTGCGGCCAGTAGCGTCCCCAAATCACTGTGGAGTACCCCACTCCGGCCCAACGAAGCGACACGACTACCGGTCGAAGCGGGGAATTCCTCCCCTGCTACGGTAGATTCTGATGCCATTCCGTTGCCGTACGACCCCTATCGGCAGTCCGTCCCCGCGGCCAATACCGCCCCTGCAGACGCTCCGAATAGCCCGACGCGCCTACCCGATACTGCGGCGTACCCCGATCCGGTAGCGACGAACCTCCCCCCGACGGCCGCATCACGGTCGTTGTGGAGCGCTCCTTTGCAGGCGGGTGAAGCAACGCGTGTCCCCCGTGAAGCCGGGGCAGAGTCTCCCGCAGGCAGTCCACGGACACAATTCTTGACCCCATTGGGGGACGAGCCATTGCCGCCGCCAGCGGATGTGCCAGAGCGGGCCGAAACAGATGCACCGGTGCAGAACCTCGCCACTGGCCGTTCGTTGTGGAGCACGCCTTTGCAGGCAGGCGAAGCGACTCGCGTCCCTATCGAATCAGGGAGCACCACGACGCGACCTTTTGGGCGTGGAGCCGATGCAATCCCGATAATGACCGGTCGCCCCGAAGCTCCTACACAACCGCCACGGCCTCCCGAAAACAACGATATCCCAGCTATTGCCCCGATGCGTTCGGCGGCCCCAGCTGCTCCGATACGCATTCGCAAAGCCACTACCCTGGCTGCTGGTGCACAGCACATTGTGGCGGTCCGTGGCGATGGAACCGTGTGGACCATGAGCGAGCCAGCCATCACCGCGCTGAATGTCCCGCCTGGACTGACCGGCGTCGTCGCGGTAGCCGCAGGACAGCAACACAGCATAGCGCTCAGGTACGACGGTTCTGTTGTCGCCTGGGGAATGAATGGACACGGCCAAACGAATGTCCCCGTTGGGTTGTACGACGTGATGGCGATTGCTGCGGGAGGTTCCTTTTCGTTGGCGCTCCAACGCGATGGCCGCGTCGTCGCATGGGGTGACGATCAATCCTTACAATGCCAAGTTCCCCCCAATATCGGCACCGTCGTCCAAATCGCAGCCGGAAGCACCCATGCCATGGCACTGCGTGCAGACGGTACGGTGGTTGAATGGGGCCTCCTCGACCGAGATGCCCTGTTGGATGCACGCGGTGTCAGCGGGATCGCAGCAATTGCTGCACACGATGGTCTGAGTGTTGTGCTCACCAATCAAGGAGATGTCGTTTGCTGGGGCAAAAACGCAGGTGCTGCCCGCGCAGCGGTACGGCAACTCCCTCCGATTTGTCACATCGGGTTAGGCAGACAGACGATCATTGCGCTGGATATCCATGGGGTCGTTCATGTCGTCTCGCCCCATGCAGCAACACCGATGCGCACCTCCTCCACAGAAGCCTTAGTAACCGCAACAGACACGCAGGTCGTGGTTCATGAGGGGGCAACGGTGACCGTGACGGGAGCAAATGGTGCCCGCACCATCGAGTTCCAAAGTACCCACGTGCAACGCATCGGGGCAGCCTTGTCGACTAGCGAGCGTGCACTCGCCCTGCAACAACTCGCCCACCGGACATTCCCTTCGATTGCTGCAGGGTATGAGCATACGGTTGGTATCACCGTCGAGGGTCATCCACTTGATTGGGGCGACAACACCTACGGGCAACGCACTGCCCCCAACCAGCATCTGATCGCGGTCGCGGCTGGTGGCTGGCATGCACTGGGATTCGACGCTGATGGTCGCATCCACGCGTGGGGACGGAGCAATCATGGGCAGACGGTGTTCGCCACCGTCAACAAATTCCGGGCGGTCGGGGTGGCTGCGGGGATGGTGCACTCCCTGGCAGTCGGTGACGATGGTCGGATTTTGGCCTGGGGCAATAACGACGATGGCCAGTGCACCGTCCCCGATGTGCGCCTCCCTGGCATTGCAGTCGCAGCCGGCATGCGTCATTCCCTGGTGCTCCTCGCAGACGGGACAGTCCTGGCGTGGGGCAATAGCAGTGCCAATCAAACGGCTGTGCCCGCGGGGTTGACCGATGTCATTGCCATTGCAGCAGGTGGCCAATCGTCTGCAGCCCTCAAGAGCGATGGATCAGTGGTGGTGTGGGGAGAATTAGCCATCCGGGCGCAGGGCATTACCAGCATCCGCGATGCCGTCGCCGTTAGCCTCGGTGGGGAACACGGCGTGGTGCTCCGGGCCAATGGACAGCTCGAGTTTTTTGGGAACGACGACTATGGGCAGTGCACATTGCCCCGATCTCTCCCACGTATTGTGGCTGTCGCGTGTGGCACGTTGCATACCGTCGTGTTGGCAGAGTCAGGGCAAATGTATGCCTGGGGTCGCGATTCATACCAGCAGACCCATGTCCCGGACGGGGTAATCTTCCGGCGCTAGGGGGGACCTGTTCATTCACCTATCGTGTTTGCCGCCAGCTACCCTTTAGCCACAAAAAACACCCCCCGATGCGTCTGCATCGGGGGGTGTCCTGCGTCCACGAGGACGAACCCTACTTCTCGGTCGCGTTCACCGTGACCACCGTCTGCGTGGCATCGTCTTTGTCGGCCATGCTGATGACCAGATAGGCTGTCTGCGGAATGGTGAAGCCGAGCGACGTCTGCAAAATGCGCTGGGCTTTGACACTATCGGTGAAAATCACCGTACAGCCATCACCCGCGCCGGTCGCGACCGTTGCATCGCCTGCCTCATTTGGTCCCCAAAACAACCCGATCGTACAACCTTCTGGCCCCACGACAATCGCGACCGCATAATCGACCATGGTCGAATTGTTGCGCAAGTTGATATTGACGGTTGATCCATCGGCGGTATCGGCCAGGGTCAGATTGACGATGTCTGTCGATGGCTTGAGCTCACCTGTGTCTGATCCAAAGCCGATAGTGCAGTTTTCTTCTTGGATGCTTACGTTTTTGCAATTCGCACCCATAATCGGTGCAACACTCGACCCATTTACCGACGCCGTACACGCACTCAACACGACAATCAATCCCACCAAGGCAGTCAGTACTCGTACGCGCATATGATTCTTCTTTTCAAATAAGCCAACACGCGCAGTGTAGCATATTTTTAATAATTATGTTAACAAAATGCCCATTTTTACGTATATTTTATGTATTTATTTTTATATTTATACAAAAGCGTCCAATCGGAGAACTCGGGGATGGTAAACAGAAACCCCCGTCGCGACGTGTCGACGGGGGTGTGGCACGTACACACAATTAGCGTGGCTGAAAGAGCTCGAGTGCGTTCCCGCTGGGATCGTCACACAAAATCTGCTGACCACCAGGGCCTTGGATGATGTCGGAGCGGAACGCGACCCCACGGGCGCGTAACGCCGCAACCGTCGCAGCCAGATCAGTCACAGCGATTACCGGGCGATTCCAGCCGCCTGGCACAGGCTGCCGACCATCAGCGAGCGGTTTGGCGGCAGATGTCTGTGGCCCACTCAGCCAGAGGTGCAGATCGTCTTTGTTGACAATGGCGAAGGCACCGCCCCAGTTTTCTGTTTCGACAAAGCCTAACGCTTCGCAATAGAATGCCGATGCGACCGCGACATCGTGTACGATTAGGCGTACGATTGCCATGTTTTCTCCGTTCTACATCAGCCTGACCCTAGAGCAGGCTTTGTCCTTCGGGACTTACCAATAACGCCAGGATTGCTTTGTGGGCGTGCAAGCGGTTTTCGGCCTGATCAAACACCACAGACCGCGGGCCATCAGCAACCCCGGGGGTGACTTCTTCGCCACGGTGCATCGGCAAACAATGCATAAAGGTAGTCGTCGGGCGTGCCGCACTCATCAGTTTTTCGTTGACTTGGTACCCTTGCAATGCAGCAACACGCTCTGCGGCATCGGACTGGCCCATACTCACCCAGACATCGGTATAGACGATATCGGCGTTGGCAACTGCCTCATACGGGTCGGTGGTGAGCAAAACCTCGCTTTCGCTCTGCTGCGCAATCGCACGTGCCTCGGCGACAATCTGCGCATCAGGGGCGTAGTGTGCTGGAGTAGCCACGGCGATGTGCATCCCTGCAAGTGGGGCTGCATGGAGCAACGAATGAACCATGTTGTTCCCATCCCCTACGTACGCCATCCGAACGCCACGCGTACCGCCGAAGACTTCTTTCACGGTAATGAGGTCGGCGAGTGTCTGGGTGGGGTGATGCATATCGCACAATCCATTGATGACGGGGATGCGCGCCGCACCGGCCATTTCGAGCAACGTGCTGTGATCGAAGACACGTGCCATGATTGCGTCGACATAGCGCTCGAGTACGCGGGCGGTATCGCCGTAGGTTTCGCCGCGGGTCAATTGCATATCGTTGGCAGACAAAAACATCGCGTGCCCGCCGAGCTGTTGCATCCCTATTTCGAACGCACTACGGGTACGGGTCGATGGTTTGAAAAACATCATGGCGAGATTTTTGCCGTGCAATAACTGATGGGGCACCCCACGTCGCAATCGCCCTTTGAGTGTCAACCCGGCGGTAATCAAATCTGCGACTTCAGACTGATTGACATCATTCATCTTGAGCAAATCACGACCATAGAGCGAGTGCGTCATGTCTCTACCTTCCATACACAAGCAAGATTAATCGAACCACACCGGCGCGCTCGCGTCTTGCGCCAACGCCATAAACCGCTCCACCTGTGCGTGCGTCACCCGATCGAGCGACAACGGCGGGAGCTCCGTCAGCCCGAACCACCCTACCGCACTTGTCTCTGCAATAGTGGCAGGTGCACCACCAATAATCCGACACAAGAAATAAATCGTGTAGACATGCCAGCCAATCGGGGGATGACCTTGTACATCGCGATCCAACACGGCCAACACGCGGTCGATCGCCACCTGATAGCCGGACTCCTCATGGACCTCGCGCACCGCCATTGCTGAAGGTGCAACCCCGACATCGGCCCAGCCTCCCGGTGGACACCACAGCCCATCACTGCGCTCTTGGACCAACAGAATCCGACCGGCGTCGTCGATAACGATTGCCCGCACTCCTACTTTGGGGGTCGCATACCCACCTTCCATTGCATACCACGCCGAAATTTCGGCTATGCTCTGCTCCGTCACGGCAGCCTGCATTTCGGCAGCAATCTGGCGCAGCTCGTGGTAACGCTCGACATCATACGGATCCTGCGCATAGGTCAACCCGGTTTGCGCCATCGCTTGGAGTCGTTGTGCCCATCGCCCCAAAGGGGGCTGTGCTATGCCAGACATGCGTGCGCTGCAGCGAGTTGGTCCGCAACTGCCTGATGACCGGTAGCACCCGGCACAGTCCGTGCAGCAACCGAGGCAGACATGCTGAAGCACTCCAACACGTCGGCCTTGAAGGTCGCGTCGACACTCTGGAACACCTCGAGCGGCAAGGCGACCATCTTGACGCCACGTTCCTCGGCAATACGGACCAGCTGTCCGACGACTTTATGGGCGGTGCGGAAGGGGACACCACGGTCGACCAAATAGTCAGCCACATCAGTAGCGAGCATTGCATCATCTAAGCCGCGCAACAATGCCGCAGTATTGAAGGTCGCAGTTGCCAATGCACCAGCAGCGACCGGCAGTGTCAGTTCGATGGTACGGACTGCATCAAAGAGGGGCTCTTTGTCTTCTTGCAGGTCTTTGTTGTATGCCGAGGGCAAGCCCTTGAGCACGGTCAAAATGGTCATCAGACTCCCCACCAATCGACCAGATTTGCCACGGGCCAATTCGAACGAATCGGGGTTCTTTTTCTGCGGCATCAGGCTCGAACCGGTCGAGTATGCATCTGCCAACGACACAAAACCGTATTCGGCACTGCTATAGAAAACCATATCCTCAGACAACCGGCTGATGTGGATGCCCACCATCGCAGCGACAAACAAATATTCGGCAATGAAGTCTCGGTCGCTGATTGCATCAACGCTGTTGCGACTGATATCGTGCATCCCCAAGTCCTGCGCCAATGCATGGCGATCGACCTTCAGTGGGGTACCGGCGATAGCGCCTGACCCGAGGGGCAATACCGCGACCCGCTTTAGACAATCTGCCAATCGCTCGCGATCACGCTGCAACGGCCAAAAGTGTGACAGCAACCAATGTCGGAGCAGAATCGGCTGTGCGCGCTGCACGTGGGTGTACCCTGGGATTATCAAATCACCAGCGGCATCGGCCTGTACCAAAATCGCTCGTTGGACCTCCTGGAGGCATTCGTCGGTACGCTCGATTGCTGCCATGACCCACAATCGGATGTCGGTAGCGACTTGGTCGTTGCGGCTCCGCCCCGTATGCAGCTTGCCTGCGACAGCACCGACAACCTCGCCGAGGCGACGTTCAACGGCCGAATGAATGTCTTCGTCGGCAGTTTTGGCAGGGAATGCACCCGATGCAAATTCATCGTAAACCACCTGGAGTCCACGCAACAGTTCGTCACGCTCAGCGGTCGTTATGACACCGGCGGCACAAATTTGGCGTGCCCACGCCATACTGCCACGGATGTCTTGGGCCCACATGGCGCGGTCAAATGGGAAAGAATTGTTGAGCTCGGCCATCAATGCATCGAGACCCTGGCTGAATCGTCCACCCCACATGTGCTACTCCTTGTATGTGCTGCGTTGCGCCTGCAACGACGGTGCTACACGCTAATAGACCAAGGTCAATGGCAATGGTATTGCCTGCCAGCGCCAAACCCCGGCCTCGATCCACAGATTTGCCGCGACGATACGTTGCCCACGCGCGGTCAAAACAACCACCTGGTAGTGCCCATTGGCCAATGGCGGGAGCACCCCTGCAGCGATTCGCATGGAATCACCTGCGGGGATGGGATGCGTCACTGCCTTGCCCGTTGCGTCTTCGATACCCTGTAATTGTACATCTCCAGTCACACCCTGCAACACCAATGCAGCACCTTCGACGCGAGGGTCGAGACGCAACGGCACACTCTGGAGCAGTGGCACGGTCACCGCACGATCAAAAACCCGCACCCGCACAATGGCGGCGTGGGTGGAATCCCACTGCAATCGGTGCTCCTGACCCCGAGGAATGGTCAGCGTCAGCACC
The DNA here is from genome assembly GCA_046051665.1 of Chloroflexota bacterium. Lineage (GTDB taxonomy): Bacteria > Chloroflexota > Chloroflexia > Chloroflexales > Roseiflexaceae > UBA965. The sequence continues at coordinate 18,912 of JBJONV010000045.1, read as the reverse complement.
TGTGCTCCTGGCGCGAGGGACATGTCGCCGACGCGGACTGTCGTTTCAACTGCGACATCGAACACAACGGTCAGCGCTGTGGCGGTACTGGTGACGACGGAGTCCGCTCCGATGCGCAGCAGACCATTCTGGTCATACGTGACTCGGGCCTCCCCGGTCGGTATTGCAACCGGTTGCGCAGCCAATAGCCCTTCGGGTCGCCGATAACGTATCGCGCCGGCTGCCTGGACCACGGCATCTGCGGCGCTCACCCCGACCGATTCTGGCTCTTCGGAGGCACCGAGCAGCCATGCATCTGGGATGCCTGATGCCGTGTGCCAGGCGGTATAGAATCGTTCTCGTGCTGGTCCTTCCACCGTGACCCCCTGCGCTCGCCAGGCGTGTGCACTCCCCAACGCGACGAGATCAGGCAACCGTGCATCTGCCGAAACCCACAGCCGCGTTCCAGGAGCCACCGATGGGTTCAATAATGCATTAGGGGGGATTGTGTAGACTACCGCATCGGGCGCGTCGTATGCTTTGACACACGTTTTGCAGGTTGCCAGTGCTTTCAGAACGCGTTGCGCTTCGGGGGTATCACGATGGACGAGGAGTGTGTCGGCTCCTGCTGCGGCGAGCCGAGCCAATACATCGGCACGGGGTAGATGCGCTGCATCTCGGGCCAACAAAACTTGCGAGGCTGGTGCGATGCCGCTGTACCCGGTGACAGTGCGTTGCCCATGGATGGTCTGCCACCACAGGCGTTCTGCTTGCACGGCACTTTCTACGTGTGTGTTGAGGGGCAATTCGAGGATGGTCCGTGGCGTTTGCTGCATTGCCAGCCAGGTATAGACCGGCCGTTCGGGCAACGCATACGGCGTCTCGACGGTCGGGATGGTAGGCCAGCTGAGGTCACTCATCAACAAGAGCGTCGCCAGCAGCATCGGCCAGCGGCGCGTCATCACCCACGGGCGGCTGAGCCCGTGTGCGGCGAGCATCGCCAAACCGAACGTCACCAACCAGCCCCAGCGCGCCGGCACGCGGAGCGCACCATACCCTGGGAGGCGGGCGACGATTCCAGCAGTCGGGAGCGCAATCCCTGCGTCGCCGTCCCAGACGCGGAGCACAGACCCACTCGCAAGGACGAATCCACCAACAATTACCATGATCCACAACCAGCGCAACGGGTTGCGCACACCGAATCCCAACAGGGCTGCAATACTGAGCAAGAGCCCCGGGGCAAGGACCAATTCTGGCCGACCAGTGACCACATCACCGAGCACAGGTGGCCATAGCGGATGCTGTGCAGGCACCGCAAACCACGCCTGGAGCGGCGCGGACCAGTTTGCCAACTCATCGAGCGAGCGTACCACTGCGGTGGTGCGTTGTACCTGCAGGTATGGCCATAGGCTCGGGAGGAGTGCGAGACACGAGATACAACCGAATACCAGTAGTCTTTTTATGAACGATATTCGTTGCGATGGTGGTGTATGCACCAATAACACGACACACGCAATACCCAATACCGGCACCAGCATAAAGCCGTGATAGATACTCAGGCCAAACGCACTTGCCACTACCATCAAAAAACCGAACGCCGGCCACGAACGCACATGCGGCGCACGCATCGCCTGCCCAAACCAGAGTACTGCGAGCGGCAACATCCATGTCGCAAGCATTTGCAGATGTGCGAGCTGCGTGGTGCGAAACGCTCCAAACCCTACCGCTAAACCGACCAGCAGGGCGGGCCAACGTGCAGCCCCCGCATCGCGTGCCAATGCCCGCACCGCCCAGACCGTCGCCACAGCAGACGCGATGACTGCCCCATTGAGAAGCAATCCGATGGGGACACCGAGCCAAATCAATGGGGCACAGAAAACCCCGAACGCAGCGAAATGATCGCTATACGCCAGGGTGTAGGGGTACGGTGCAAATTGTGGCGCATGCCAGACCTCGAGGGGGTTGGTTGCGAGGGCGCGACTCCACCACCAGAGCGTCCAGTAGTGGAGCTGTGTATCGGGGTTCGCAATGACTCGCGTGCTCCCGGCGAGGATGACATCCCAGAGTTGCGAGATTGTGACCACAAGCGTCACCACCACCTCGATCCAGCGCGCACGCAGAGCACGGAGTCCTGTGTGGCTAGGTGTCGAATCGGTGGTGGTGTACGGCATGTCGAAATCCATCTTAGGTGGTGTAGTGTGCGTTGACTTCGACGTATTCCTTCGAGAAATCGCAGGTCCACATGGTCGTCGCCGCTGTCCCCATCCCCAAATCGAGGGTGATGTAGACGAATTCACGATTGAGTAGCTGAGAAGCCGCATTGAGATCTGCGACCAACGGCATCCCAGCGGCGACAAGGCGGATTTGCTCAGCACCAAGCCCAAAATCGAGGGTCAGTGTGTCTGGGTTAATCGCAGCACCGCTGTAGCCTGCTGCACAAACGACCCGCCCCCAATTGGGGTCATTGCCATGAATGGCTGTCTTGACGAGCGGCGAACAAGCGATACTATCGGCCACACGATGCGCCATGGCATCATCGACGGCTCCTGTGATGCGGATTTCGACCAGCTTGGTCGCCCCTTCGCCATCACGGGCGATTTTCTTGGCGAGATCCATACAAACTTCGGCCAACACCATCACAAAGGCATCAAACGATGCTTCGGTGACGACTGCACCGGATACGCCAGACGCGAGCAGCAAGACGGTATCGTTGGTGCTCATGTCACCATCGACACTAATCCGGTTAAAACTCTTGTCTGACGCCGTTTTCACGGCACGTTGGAGCAAGGCTGGGTCGCACGATGCATCGGTGGTAATAACCGACAACATCGTCGCCATCCCCGGATGGATCATCCCCGCGCCTTTGGCCATCCCCGCAACCGTAAAGGCCTTGCCGGCAATGGTTCCCGTCGCGGTGGCCCGCTTTGGACGGGTATCCGTCGTCATAATCGCCTGCGACGTCCGCAGTGCATCGCGACTCATGGAAGCAGGGGTCAGCGCGCGAATCCCCGCGCTGACCTTGTTCATATCCAATTGGCGTCCAATGACACCCGTCGAGAGTACCAGCACCGCATCGGCGCTGGCACCAATGACCTCAGCGGCAAGTTCGGCCATGCGGTGTGCATTCTGCGCACCCTCGGTCCCCGTACACGCATTGGCACAACCCGCGTTGGCGACTACCGCACGCATGCGTCCGGCCGACGTCGCCAATACCGCCTGGTCGTACAACACCGGCGCCGCTTTGACGCGGTTCGTGGTGAATACGCCCGCTGCACTACACGGCACGTCACTGACGATGAGTGTCAAATCCAGTGCGCCATCTTTTTTGAGACCACAGGCAGTGGCAGCCGTACGAAATCCGGGGGCAAGCAGAAATGCATCAGTCATGTTTTACTTCCCGTCCACCAATGCCTGCACCTTCATGGGCAGACCAAAGATCTTGATGAAGCCGGCGGCGTCCTGCTGGTTGTACGATTCGCTCATCGTAAAGCTGGCGATATCGGGGTTGTACAACGTCCGGTCTGCTTTGCGACCGACCAAGATTGCATTGCCCTTGTACAGTTTGAGGCGCACCACACCGGTGTTGTTCTCTTGGGTGATGTCGAAGAACGCCTGCATTGCACGGCGCAACGGGGTGAACCACTGACCGTAATAGACGACTTCGGCATAGCGCTGCGCAACGACGTCTTTGTAGTGCAGGGTGTCACGGTCCAGCGTCAACTGCTCGAGCGCCTGATGTGCAACACGAATCAATGTCCCACCGGGGGTCTCGTAAACGCCATGCGACTTCATGCCGACGAGGCGGTTTTCGACCAAGTCGATGCGGCCGATGCCATGCTTGGCACCCAGATTGTTCAATGCGGTCAACAATTCGACCGGGCTGAGGCGCTTACCGTCGACCGATACTGGGATACCCTTTTCGAAAGCAATCTCGACGTATTCGGCTTTGTCTGGTGCATTCTCGGGTGACACCGAGAGCGTGTGCATGACTTCTTCGGGCTCGTTCCATGGGTCTTCGAGCACGCCACCCTCGTGGGACATATGCCAGATATTGCGGTCACGGCTGTAGATGGACTTCAACGTAGCAGAGACCGGCACATTGTGCTCGGCGGCGTAGTCGAGGGCATCTTCGCGGGAGCGAATATTCCACTCGCGCCATGGTGCAATGACCTTGAGCTGTGGTGCAAACACCATGTAGGTCAATTCGAAGCGAACCTGGTCATTGCCCTTGCCGGTGCAGCCGTGTGCCAGTGCATCACAGCCTTCGAGGAGGGCCAGCTCGGCTTGGCGCTTGGCGATGAGTGGGCGGGCGACCGACGTGCCCAGCAAGTACAAGCGCTCGTAGCTGGCGCCTGACTGGATCAACGGGAACAAATAGTCTTTGACAAATACGTCGCGCAGGTCTTCGACGTAACACTTCGACGCGCCAGACGCGATTGCTTTGGCTTCCAGACCTTCGATTTCGTCATCTTGGCCGAGGTGGCTACAGTAACAAATCACTTCGGGGTTGCCATAGTTCTGTTTGAGCCACGGCACAATGATGCTGGTGTCGAGTCCGCCTGAATACGCCAGCATGACCTTCTTGACCTTTGGACGTTCCATTGCCCACTCCTTTATGTAAATAAAAGCTCAACATCGGCACGGGTCAGCGTCTTGATTCCCCCGCGTTCTGGTGTGATGAGCTGACTTACCAGTTCTCGCTTGCGCTCTTGGAGCTGCAAGATTTTTTCTTCGACCGAATCACGCACGACCATTTTATAGACCATGACGGGTCGCGTCTGGCCGATGCGATGGGTACGATCGGTCGCCTGCATTTCGACCGCGGGATTCCACCACGGGTCAATATGAATGACATAGTCTGCAGCGGTCAGATTAAGACCAACCCCGCCTGCACGCAAACTAATGAGAAAAAACGGATAGCGCGAATCATTCTGGAATGCGTCAATGATACTCTGCCGATCACGCGTTCGTCCATCGAGGTATGCATATGCAACGCCGCGTTCATCTAGCGCTGCCCGCACCAGGGTGAGCATCTGGACAAACTGCGAAAAGACGAGGACGCGGTGGCCAGCTGCTTTGAGTGATTCGAGCGTTGCCAACAAGGCATCGAACTTGCCTGAACCACCTGCACTCTTGGGATCGATGAGCCGCGGATGATTGCAGATTTGGCGCAGGCGGAGCAGTCCTTCAAGCATCTTGACGCGCGCGTGTTGCGGTCCACCCTCGTCGATCATGCCCAACAGTAACGCCCGATAATGATCGCGTTGCGTCGTGTATAACTTGCGCTGTTCGGGCTCCATATCACTCATCAGGATGTGTTCTGTCCGCGATGGCAAATCAGGAGCTACTTGGTCTTTGGTACGGCGCAGGATAAAAGGGAATGTGAGCCGGCGCAATAACGGTATGGCCGCGGCGCGCCCCTCACCCTCACGGGCGAAGGTGTCACGGAACGCCTCTGCAGTACCCAGCAAACCAGGGTTGAGGAAGGCAAACTGGGACCACAATTCCACCGCGTTGTTTTCGATGGGAGTCCCGGTCAGCGATAATCGGCGGTCGCCTTGTAGACGACGCACAGCGCGGGCAGTCTCGGCTGCAGGGTTTTTGATTGCTTGAGACTCGTCCAAAATCAGGTACTGAAAACGATACTCCGCCAAAAACTCAATATCGCGCAACATGGTTCCATACGTGGTCAAGACAACATCATATGCATCAAACGGCGTTGCGTCTTTGGCGCGACCTTGGTCGATGTGGGTCAGTAACCGCAAATTTGGCGTGAATGTTGCTGCTTCACGGAGCCAGTTATAGACCAAGGAGCGCGGCAACACGATGAGAATCGCGCGCGCCCCGGGGACTCGCTCGCGCAATGATTGGATGAATGCCAACGTCTGGATGGTTTTGCCCACACCCATATCGTCTGCAAGACACCCACCGAATCCATAGCGATTAAGGAAGTGCAACCAATCGTAGCCGGCCTTTTGGTAACTGCGCAACGTACCGTGGAATCCGATGGGCAAATCTTGTGCTTCGATATGCTCAAACAAGCGCAATTGCTCACGGCGCTGCTCAAATGTCGCATCGACTTCGGCACGTTGTGCTTCGTGGACCAGTTGATCAACGATGGCCGTTTGGGCAGCCGCAAACCGTAATCGACCATCACCCTCGCTACCCATTGCCAACAACGGTGCGAGTCGCTGTGCGAGTTCGTTGGGCACATAGCCAATCGAACCATCCGGCAACAAAATATACCGTTCACGTCGAAGCACCGCTCGGCGCACCACCGCGACATCGACAGACAAATCACCAAAGTTGACCACTGCCGCGACATCAAACCAGTCGATATGGGAGCGTACGGTCACCGCCAGTTCAGGGATGTCGGTACGCATACGCACCGACGGGAGTGCATCTTCGCCGTGAATCTGGAGTCCGTGCGATGCTAATACACCGATGACGCGCATCAGGAAATCACGTGCTGGAATGTTCTTGCGCAAGCGAAACGCACCATCCTCACCGATGCGCAAGCCTTGTTGCTCGAGGAGGGTGACACATTCGTGTTCGAGTGCGCTTTGTCGTGTAATCCGCACGAGGTGTAATTCTTCGCTACCATGGAGCATCGCACGCGGTGGATACTGTGCATCAAATGGCAATAGATACGCCCCGTAGGCAAACGCCAATCGAACGATCACATTCCCCTCTGCCTCTTCGAGGGTAATGTGTCCGATGGGGTCTTCGGTGACGTCGTCCCAGCGCACCGCAGCACCACACAAGGGCACCCGATGTGCCAGTTCAAGTAACCGTTGGTCAAACCGTTCACGATCTTCGGATCGGACACGCATGGTCGGACTCTCGAGCAGATGATCCACCAACGCGGTCCGCTCACCGACACACACGAGATTGGCACCGGTCCAGATCCAATGTGGACTAAACGGCAGTAATGTACGGTTGGCATGGTCGATGACTACGCTCCGTTGTGCGCTGTAGACAATGCTCTGGAGTAATAAATCGCTTCCGTCTTCGTCCACCGATACTTGGAGCTCACCAGCATCACCATATACGTGCAGGGGCTGGCTCATCGACAGCGGTCCTTTGGTCACGTAAATCGTTTGATCCGCGAGCAGCGCTAGCGCAGCGGCATACAACCAGGCGCGTTGGCCTGGTTGCGCCAGGGTAATTGATTGTTCACACAGCAGCGCGGCAGCTTGGAGGACCGCAACAGAACTCTGCGGGTACCCTGCAGGCGTCGGCGGTGCTCGCAGGGGGCGAATATCCGCACCTTCCCAATCCGACCGACCAGACCGTGGCGTCGCACTGGCTGGCACTATCGCCCAACGATCGTCACCGACACCCAGAGGATGTTGGTTTTGCAAAAAGAAACACACCACGGTCGCCGTAGGCGTCGCGGTGCTGTTTCGTGGTTTATCCGACAGTGCAAACAGGGTTTCCCAGGGTTGTGGAGGGTTACTCGTCATATGCGCGTATAACGCGCCGACTGCCACCACACGATGGATGCATGGTCCTTCGTCACGGTGGACACAATCGCACAACGTGGTTACCCTGCCGGCGATCAACATCGTCGTGACCCGGCGCACTTGGGTGCCATCGACCACCACCACGACCGCGCTGGCAGGTTCGACCTGCTCGAGGGTCACACTGCCGCTGGACAACAGTGCAGTCGCCCGGCGCCGCAGCGCCGGTTCTACTGCCTGTAAGAATCCTTCGAGGAGTGCTGGGGTTATCAACTGCACCCGTGCAATCGTCATGCCTGGCGTCCCTTAGCAATCCCGTAGTGATCCTGCAACGAGCGCACCGTCAATGTCCGTTGTTGGAGTTCACGAATACCGGCAACGGTTGCAGCAGCACCTGTTAAGGTGGTGACCAGCATGACACCGTAGCGTATCGCTGCCGCGCGCAGGGCTTGACCATCGTTGTATGCCATCGAGCCGAGTGGTGTGCTGATAACCAGCTGTACCTTGCCCGATGCAATCAAATCAGCGGTATGCGGCGAACCGTCTGAAATTTTATTGACCGACTCGCAGGCGATACCTACGCCATGCAGCATTTCGGCCGTGCCGCTGGTTGCATAGAGCGCGAAGCCGAGGTTCGCCAAATCCTTGGCGATTTTCACGATTGCGTTCTTGTCGTTGTTGTTGACGGTCAAAAGAGCGCCACCCTTGGTAGGAATCTTTTGGTTGGCACCCATTTCGGCCTTCGCAAATGCAAGCCCGAAGTTGGATGCATGGCCCATGACTTCGCCCGTCGAACGCATCTCGGGGCTGAGCATGATGGTAGCACCGGGGAATTTGTCGAACGGCAAGACTGCCTCTTTGACAAAGAATCCATCGACCTTCGGCTCTTCGGTGAATTTGAGCTCCTTGAGGGTCTTGCCGGCAGCGACTTGCGCAGCAATGCTGGCCAATGGATAGCCTGTTGCTTTGGCAATAAAGGGGACAGTACGTGACGAACGTGGGTTGACTTCAATCACGTACACCACATCGTCCTTGATCGCGAATTGGACGTTCATCAGGCCCTTGACATTCAATGCGACACCGATGCGCATGGTTACATCACGGATGATTTCGAGGTGGTATGACGTTATCTTGTACGGCGGCAACACCATCGCTGAGTCACCCGAGTGCACTCCTGCTTCTTCGACATGTTCCATGATGCCGGCGATCACCATCTGTGTCCCGTCGCCGATGGCGTCGACATCGACTTCGAATGCATCTTCGAGATATTTGTCAATCAAAACGGGTGCACCGGCGCTGACAACGGTTGCTTCGGCGATGTACTTCTCGAACGATGCATCGTCATATGCGATAGCCATGGCGCGACCACCGAGCACATAACTCGGTCGAACGAGCACGGGGTAGCCGATGCGATGTGCAATGGCACGGGCATCTGCCAGATTATTGGCCATACCATTGGGCGGCATTTCGATGTCCATGCTATTCAGCAAGGCACCGAAGCGACCACGCTCCTCGGCCAAATCGATGGCGTCCGGTGAGGTTCCCCAGATGGGGACACCATTTGATTCCAGGCCATGTGCCAGATTCAACGGCGTCTGACCACCGAACTGTACCAGCGCCGGAACGCTGCGGACCGCGGGACCAAAGTCGGCCCCTGCCTCGCGGTCATAGATATTGAGCACGTCTTCGAGCGTTAACGGCTCGAAGTACAAGCGATCGGCGGTGTCGTAGTCAGTAGACACGGTCTCGGGGTTGCAGTTGATCATGATCGTTTCGATATTGAGGTCACGCAATGCCATACACGCATGGACACAGCAATAGTCGAACTCGATACCCTGACCAATCCGGTTTGGCCCACCACCGATAATCATCGCTTTGGGCTTGTTGCTGACGTTGGCTTCGTCGCTGCCCGGTTGGCGACTGTAAGTGCTATAAAAATACGGTGTCGAGGCTTCGAACTCAGCTGCGCACGTGTCGATTTTGCGGTATACCGGCACGATTTTCTGTGCTTTGCGATGACTGCGGACTGCAGAAATCATCGGTTTATCTGACAAGATAGTTGCTAATTGTGCGTCCGAGAAGCCGTATTCCTTGGATGTAAAGAGCAGTTCATTCGGAAGCGTGGCAAGGCTATGCCCGCCGAGCTCTTTCTCGAGCGCGATGATGTCTTGGAACTGCTCGACAAACCACGGGTCGAAACCCGTCCGCTCGCAGATGGACTCGAGTGATGCCCCAGCCCGGATTTCGTCACAGACACGGAAGATGCGCCGTGGGGTGGGGATGCGGATATCGTCGTTCCCTACCATTTTGACTTGGTTGCTGCCCACAAAACCGGTCGCGCCTATTTCGAGGCCACGCATTGCTTTTTGGAAGGCTTCGGCAAAGGTGCCACCGATTGCCATGACCTCGCCGACGGACTTCATCTGTGGGCCGAGAATCGGATCGACGCCGGGGAATTTTTCGAATGCCCAGCGTGGCAACTTGACGACCACGTAGTCCAAACTCGGCTCAAATGATGCCGGGGTCAGTTTAGTGATGTCGTTCGGGATTTCGTCGAGGGTATAGCCCACCGCCAGCAATGCGGCGATTTTGGCAATGGGGAAGCCCGTCGCCTTCGATGCAAGGGCAGATGAACGGCTCACGCGGGGATTCATCTCGATGACCAGTGGCGTACCGGTCTTGGGGTCGACGGCAAACTGGATGTTTGACCCGCCGGTTTCGACGCCGATGCGGCGAATGACCATTTTGCCCATTTCGCGCAAGCGCTGGAGCTCGCGGTCGGTCAGGGTCATGGCTGGTGCAACGGTCATCGAGTCACCGGTGTGCACACCCATCGCGTCGATGTTTTCGATGGTACAGACAACGACGAAGTTGTCGACGCGGTCGCGCATTACCTCGAGCTCGTACTCCTTCCAGCCGATGACGGACTGTTCGATGAGTACTTGCGTGACCGGTGAGGCACGCAGACCACGTTCGGCGATATCGCGGAGCTGGGCTTCGTCGTAGCCGATGCCACCGCCGCTGCCACCAAGGGTGAACGATGGACGGATGAGCACGGGGTAACCGATTTTGGAAGCGACTGCGACTGCTTGGTCGACCGTTGTAACGGTCTCGCCCAAGGGTACGCCCAAGCCGATTTCGAGCATGGCTTGTTTGAACAATTCACGGTCTTCGGCCAGCGCAATTGCCTCGGGTTGGGCACCGAGCAACTTGACGTTGTACTTGGTGAGCATGCCCAATTCGTGGAGCTTCATGGCCAGATTGAGTGCCGTTTGGCCTCCGACAGTGGGCAAGATGGCATCGGGTTTTTCTTTGATGATAATCTGCTCGACGGCCTCGGGCGTGAGGGGCTCGATGTAGGTGGCGTCGGCGAATTGCGGGTCGGTCATGATGGTGGCAGGGTTGGAGTTCACCAGGATGACACGATATCCCTCGCGGCGGAGCACTTTACATGCTTGTGCGCCGGAGTAATCGAATTCACAGGCTTGGCCGATGACAATCGGACCAGAGCCGATGATGAGAATGCTGTGTATGTCAGTACGCTTTGGCATCGCGGCGTCTTACCCTTCCATCAACTGTACGAAACGGTCGAACAAGTAGGCGGCATCGTGGGGACCAGGGGCGGCTTCTGGGTGGTATTGCACACTGAATGCCTTTAGCCCTGGTGCTTCAAGCCCTTCGACACAGTTGTCATTCAAGTTGACGTGGGTCACCCCAGAGCCAGCAGGCAACGAATCTGCCTGGACCGCAAATCCATGATTGTGTGACGAAATTTCGACTTTGCCATATGCAGCAACGGGCTGATTTGCGCCATGATGCCCAAAGCTCAGCTTATACGTCGTGCCGCCCAGCGCCAATCCGAGGATTTGATGCCCGAGACAAATACCGAAGAGCGGTACTTTGCCCAAGAGCGCTTTGGTATTGGCGATGCCGTAGGTCACCATAGCGGGATCACCAGGGCCATTCGACAAAAAGACGCCGTCTGGGTTGAGGGCCAGAACGTCTGCCGCAGGCGTCGTCGCAGGTACTACCGTTACGGTGATGTCACGCTCAGCCAACAAGCGCAAAATATGTTGTTTGATGCCAAAGTCGTAGGCGACGACGTGCAGGGGACGTTTGGCTTTGGTACCACGAGAACCCAACCCCCACTCACCGACACCGGTGTTCCAGGTGTATGCTGCGGCACAGGTAACGTGTGGCACGAGGTCGAGGCCTTCCATGGTCGGGACGCTCCGTGCCATGGCGACGAGTTCTGCGGGGTCGAGAACGGTGGAAGAAACCACGCCGCGCATCGCGCCGGCGGATCGAATATGCCGTACGAGTGCACGCGTATCAACGCCGGTAATCCCGACGATACCCTGTGCACGCATTTCGTCGTCGAGGGAAGAATCAGCACGGTAATTACTCACGCGTGGGCTGGCGGCACGGACCACAAACCCCGAGAGCCAATATTTGCGGCTTTCGTTATCTGCATCATTGACACCCGTGTTCCCGATGTGGGGCGCGGTCATGACGACAATTTGGTTGTAGTACGACGGGTCCGACAAGACTTCTTGGTAGCCGGTCATCGCCGTGTTGAAGACTACTTCACCGGTACGTTGCCCGATGGCGCCGAATGCACTGCCGGCCCATATGGTGCCGTCTTCGAGTGCCAGCACGGCTGGTGTACGTAGGAACCCTGCCTGCATGCCTTACTGTCCCTCCCCACTGACGTCGGAACGTCGCGTGGCAAATTCAATCACGACTGCTACTTCATCACACCGTGCCTGTAACGGGCACAATACACAATCACGCCAGACTTTTTCGGGGAAGCGTTCGTGTTCGGTGACAACGAACCCTTGCCGCTCAAAAAAACTCACCGCTCGTGTCAAGGCAAAGACCGTCGGATAGCCACGACGTTGTGCTTCATGCACGAGTGCCGTGACGATTTCGCCGCCGACACCATAGCGTCGGTAATCCGGCAATACGGCGAGTGAACGTACTTCGACGAGTGCCGGTCCCATTTCGAGGAGTGACCCGATACCCACCACCCGTCCTTCGACCTCTGCGACCATCCAGTTCCCGACCGACGCAACGATATTCTCGCGCGTGCGCGGCAACAGGTGACCCAGTGCAACGTTTTCATCGACCACCACTTTGATGGCATCGACGTCTTCGTGCGTGGCAAGACGCATCTGGACCGCGTTTGCTTTGGGTGCGGTGGCAACATCGCGAATAATCGTCATGCTGCACCTCCCATCACAATTAACGTCCCGGCATTGCTCCCGACCGCGAGGTCTTCGAGGCCTTGGATGTCGACAATGCGCGCTTGACTTACCCCGGCTGCAAGGACTGCCAATGCCGCCTTGACTTTCGGGATCATGCCGCCATATATGGCACCACTCGCAATTGCACGGTCGATCGCGGCAGCATCGAGGTGTTCCGCCACTGCCCCATCGAGTTTGACCCCGGGCACATTGGTTACAAATGTGACCTCGACCGCACCGGGAGGATTGTCTTGGGCGAGTGCCGCGGCAATTGCTCCCGCTGCATCGTCTGCATTGACATTATAACTGCCATCGTCGCCCAGCGAGATAGGCGCAACCACAGGGACGACATCGGCGCGCAGTGCATCCCACAGCACCGCTGTGCGGACCGCGACCGGCTGGCCGACACGACCCAAATCCCCATCGGGATGCGCTAGCTTGGTCACCCGGATAAGCCCGCGGTCCACACCGGACATACCCACGGCATCAACCCCGGCGATTCCGAGTGCGACGACGAGACGTGTGTTGACTGCACCCGCCAATACCATCTCGGCGGCGGCCATCGCGGTATCATCACTGACGCGCAACCCGGCGACGAAGCGTGGTTCGCCTCCGAGCGCTTGCTGGATTTGCCCTATTTCTTTCCCGCCACCATGCACAATGACCGGTTTGGGCTCCATCGCAGCGATGGCACGCACCAGTCGTTGTACAAACGACGCATCGTCGATGTCGTTTCCACCGATTTTGATTACACGCAAAGTCGTCAACGCGGCGCCCTTTCTACCTCGTTACGCGAGGTCAGAACCCTGCAACGTGTATGTGTACCACGCCGCTCGTGTGGTCGGTAATGAGTCATAGAGCTTTTGGGCGGTGTGATTATCAAGCGCGGTTTGCCAATACACGCCAGGGTAGCCTTCGGCAATCGCCCAATTGGTACAGTGCATGATAAGCTGCCGGCCGATCCCCTTGCCACGATGCGCAGGATCGACATACAAATCATTCAGCAGGCAGCGTTTGGCTGCCGACACCGATGACAACGTGCGGTAAGCCGTGACAAAGCCGACTGCCTGACCGACATGGGTCGTCGCGACCCATTGCGCTCCGAGTGCAGGAGTCGTCGCCAATGCTCCGAAGTGTGCCCGATTTCGTTCGTCATTGGGCGTCGCCTGATAAAAAGTCTGATACGCGGCGATTAATGGCAACACCAAATCGATGTTTGCGATGGTCACCGGAATAATCGAAATCGTCACAGCAATCCCTCTGTTTCGTCGAATCCACACATGACATTCATACATTGAATGGCTTGGGTTGCAGCACCTTTGGCCAAGTTATCGACGCTCGACATGATGGTCACCCAGCCGGGTTGCGTCACCGTGACCGATATGGCACACATATTGGTATTCGTGGTGTGTGCCATCGCCGCTAGCATGCCTGCAGGCAACACCCGCACAAACGGCTCATTCGCGTAGCGTTTTTCGTAACACTCCCGTATCTCGGCTTCGCTGCGTTGCGGCGAAACGCGGAGATAGATCGCGCTCAGCATGCCACGGACGACCGGCACGAGGTGTGGATGAAAAAGCACCGTCGGTGCGAACCCGTGACTATTTTTGGCGAGTTCTTGCTCCATTTCACCCACATGGCGGTGGATGTGCCCGATGTTATATGGAGTCACGGTATCGTGGGTTTCGGCAAAAAGCGTATTCAGTTTGGCTGCTCTCCCCGCACCCGATATGCCAGATTTTGCATCAACGATGATGGTCGGATCAGTTATCCACCCTGCTTCGATGAGTGGGAGTGTGCCCAATATCACTGAGCTCGGGTAACACCCGGGTGCAGCCACTAACCGTGCATCGCGGATGGCTGCGCGGTTGCGTTCAGGCATGCCGTACGGGACGGGCAACATTGTCGGGTAGCCGTGTTCATGGCCGTACCAGGTTGCGTAGCGTTCTGGTGTATCAAGACGGAAATCCGCCGAAAAATCGACGACCTTCGCACCTGCTGCCAATGCACGCACCGCAACCTTCGCTGCAGCGCCGTGTGGCAACGCCAACAGCACGACATCGACTTGGTCGAATGGCGCATCTTCGACCGAGGTAAGGGGGATATCGAGCGGGCCTGGATAGACCTCGGCCAACGATTTGCCTGCCTGTGCCTCGGACGTGGCAAACACCACGGTCACCAAACGATGGCGCTTCAACCAACGCAATGCTTCGTAGCCTGCATACCCGGTCACCCCACAGATTCCCACTCGAACCATCGTGTCGTCCTTCCTCACATGACGCAAAAAATACCCCCCGGGGCGTATAGCTCCCGAGGGGTGATATTCAGTATTGGGGACGTTCCCGCCCTACCCAATGCGAATCACCGACCCGGGTCCGGTTCGGACTCGTCGTCGGTCAGCTCGTCGCAACATAGGGGTTGTGTTCGTCAGATTCATCATGGTCTGTATAGTACGTCCAAAAAGCGCTACTGTCAATCGAGGTCTAACAGGTAAAAAATCGTGTGCCTGGGATTTGTCCGTCGATGGCAGAAATCTCGCCCAGGTGATATTGCGAATGACCATACAAGTGCTTCATCAAGTACTCGGCCTTGGTCATACTCCCCATATACGAGATTGTGCCGGCCACATCGTCGCTGGCCAAATCTGCATACGCAGCCATCGTCACACGAACTTCGGCCTCCGTGTACGGCACCGTCATATCCCATTCTGCGATGGTCTGTGCGAACGTCGCCGATTGGGCGGTTACGGCATTCCCATACGCAATCAGCCCGTCGATCGAAATCGTTGCACTCAGCGCCAATACATCTGCTTCGCTCATGCCGAATCCGTCGCCCAGATAGGGGACCTGCATCGCATCATTGGCACGTGCGGTCGTCAATACTTGTTGTTTGGGGATGACAAAACGCGAAATGCAGGCGTCTTCGCTCCGAAATGAATGCCAGATGCTCCAAACCATGGTGTTCATGTTGGCATGTGGTCGAGTCCGCAACCGGTCGATGCTTGTTTTTGTCAAAATAGCGAGCAACTCTGCATTCGTTCGGGCGTGATTTGAGCGTACTGCGGCAAAAAACGATGTGTGTGCACTCATAGATACTCCATTTGTCGAAGAAATAGTCAGATCGGTGATGTATTTGTTTTGGTCAGCTTACCAAGTGAAGTAGCGATCGCCCGCCAATGCCCCATCGATTGCGGCTATCTCACCGAGATGATACTGCGAATGACCGACCATATGCTTGATGAGCCAATCTCCTTTTTTCATCGTACTGAGAAAACCAATCGTCTGTTCGGAATTGTCGGCATCGCCATATGCGTCAGCGTAGACAATCGGTCGGATGTGGTCTGTGCTGAACGGTGTCGAAAAATCCCAGCCATCCAATTGCGTCAACGCATACGCTCCTTGTGCCTGCACCGCCCGCCCATAGGCAGCAAGTTGCGCAAGGTCGATGCCCTCGCTCAACGCAGTCACATCGGAACTCTGCATCCCAAAGCCGTCATCACGGTACGGAACGGCCAACGAAGTGCGGAACCCACCAGTGTCGAAGACTTGTTGGTCAGGAATGACAAAGCGGGCAATGTTTTCGTCCTCGACACGGAGCATATGCCATATGCACCAGGCAATCGAATTCATCGAAGCCATGGGACGACGGCGCAACCGTTCGGGGGCAATATTGCCCAGCAGACTCTGGATATCGGCATGCACGAGTGCATGTGAGGTTGCCAGACCATAGACCAGTGATGTAGTACTCAATGAATTATGCATACGCGTTACCTGCGCTCAAAAGCGAATCCTGTGTATGATACGGCACTCGACGTCGGTGTGGGGACAATTCTGGTATATTCATTGCATAAGTATCAGCATAGAGGGTCTTTGTATGCGTCGACGCACGTTTATGGGAATCATGGGAACCACGCTCATCGGAAGCGTGCTTTCGGCATGTGGATTCGTCCAAAACAGCACCCAAACGACGACCGAACCAAATGCACAAGCTAACAGCAATTCGGCGGTCAGTGCGGAGCCACTGTCACTGGCAATTGCATCATCATTGACACACGTCATCAAACCATTCGGTGTACGCTATGCAGGGCTGTATCGTGCTCCCGAGCCTATTGCGCAGGCTGCCGCCTCGGGTACGCTCGCGCAGCAAATTGTCGAAGGAGCGGCATTCGATCTGTTCATCGCAGCAGATATGGCCGCTCTGCAACCGCTTATCGAAGCAAACATTATTGATAAGGTGAACATACAGCCGGTGGCGAAATCCGAGATGGTCATTGTCGCGCGACCTGAAAGCACCGTCGCCACCATCGAAGATCTCAAGACAGAGGGTCTCAAAATCGTTGTTGCTGATGAAAAAGTTCCTGCCGGTCGCTATACAACATTGTTGCTACGAGCTATTCAGAAGCGAAGCAAAGACAAAGCGTTTACGGAGGCATTTACGCAAAACATCGTCTCGTACGAGGATAAAGCGACAGCCGTCTCACAGAAGTTCTTTGCTGGTGATGCCGATGTTGCGGTCATGTATGCGGCCGATGTGTATGGACATGCGCCTGACACGTACCGTATCATCCCCCTGCCCAAAGGGGTTTCGATTTCATCGACATATTTCGGCGTAATCCTCCCCAATGCGAAGCTGGGGGCAATCGAGTTCATGAATATGTTGAACGATGCCACATATGCGCCGATTTGGAGCGAATATGGCTTCCGAACGGGCAAGTAGGAACGTCCGCACGGTTGCTTTAGGTGCACTCGGTCTCCCATTGGTTGCACTGATCGTCATGCCCCTCGTCGGGTTGGTGAGCCGGAGCAGTCCCGTTGCCATTTGGGATGCGCTCGTGTCACCTGCAGTCGGCCAAGCGCTTACGCTTACCCTCATCACCACGTGCATCGTGGTGCTCTGCGCGATCCTCGCAGGGACACCATTAGCCATCCTCATCAGTACGCAGAAGACGGAGTTTCGCTGGCTCCGGAGTTTAATAGACATTCCTACGGTGCTCCCTCCGGCGGTTGCGGGTATCGCATTGCTGAGTCTCTTTGGCCGCACAGGTTTTCTTGGTCAGACCCTCACTGCATATGGCGTGGGGATCTCCTTTAGCACCGCTGCCGTTGTTTTGGCACAACTCTTTGTGGCAGCGCCGCTCTACATCCGCGCCTGCATGATCGCACTCGATCGACTCGACCCACTACTCGCCGACGCTGCCCGTATCGACGGTGCGTCGCAGTGGCAGTACTGGTGGCAGGTGGTACTCCCCATGACCCGACACGGACTCCAAGCCGGCGTAGCCATGACCACCGCACGCGCCCTCGGTGAATTCGGGGCGACTGCATTGTTTGCGGGGAACATGCCGGGACGCACGCGGACCATGGCATTGGCCATCTATGTGTCGGCAGACAGCGAGCCCGTGGTGGCTACGGCCATGAGTATCGTGCTGCTTGCAATCGCCCTCGTCCTGTTGGGACTCACGCAGCGCGGTTCTGCAACAGTCGAGTAGATCTCGTCGTCTCGGCGTGACAGGGAATCCTTCCCGGAGCGGGAGATGCCATGGGACACCAGCATACCAATGCAGACATCAGTACCTACCTCGATCGATTTTTCCATAACCCAGTTGCCCGCAACGCCTACGAACGGTTTTTTGTCGATAGTCTCCTCTACAGCAACCAACGCGCACCGACCCGCTGGGTCATCACCCATGGCAAAGACCATCTGAATATCAACGTCGGCCTGATGCACACGCTCATGCTCCGTCATGATTGGCTCGAGGTAATGGTAGATTACGCACACCTCCCTCTGCTCGCGCCAAACAGTGATGTTGGATACGACGCATCAGAGCCGGATCCAAATGTCGGGATCTATCCATCCGTTCCTGGTTCGACGTATACCTACTTCGACCCCGATTTATTTGATCAATATGCTACGGTTGTCTGGGAAGCACATCAACGGACCATCGACAAAGCAGCGCTGACTCGTATCAACCCCGGCGTGTGCGCCAAACACACCCCTGCGGCATTGACATACTTCGCCACTAAACAACACGCCTACCTGCGGGGCACGCATGGTCGCAGTGGCCTGCCTGCATCGCACTACACAAAAAAATAACCCCCTGCTTTTGGAGCAGGGGGTTGGTTCCGAACAACCGGTTATGGTAGCTTGACACCCAGTAACCCCGCGATAACCCCGATTTCGCCGATATGATTCTGCGGATGCACTTGGGTATAATCCAGCACGAA
>JBJONV010000044.1:0-4038 GCA_046051665.1 Chloroflexota bacterium | reverse complement strand
CGCCGAGTTGCCGTTCGACGGCGCTCGGCGTTACTACGCCTGGCGATCAACTGGATCCGTGCGGCCTGCAGAAATTCGCCGACTTCGACACCGAATTCGTCCCCGAAGTATTGAATCAACTGCACTCCCCACAGCGCGGTTTGTTGGCCATCCGCAGCGAAGCGACGGAATTCGGCCGCTCCGCCAAACACCTCACCGGCAATACCCCTGCGAACATCTACACCTGGATCATCTACCGTCTGAGCGGCGACCCCGTGACCATTCTGACGCTGCTGACGTTTTCGTTGACTGCCTGCGCTGGCCTGTTTGTGCTCCTGCTCTGCCGCGAATGGGAATTGCTCCCACTGGCGGGACTCGGCGCGGCGTTGCTGACCGCGTGTAGCCCGTTTGTCAGTTATTGGCAGACGTACCCGATGCATGTCGCGACGGTGTGTTGGAGCACGGCGTTGTTATGGGGCATCGTGCGGTTGTTCCGCCGTCGGGATGTGGTTGCGTGGTTCACCCTTGTCTTCGCCGGATATAGTCTGTTGTTGATGGGGTATCCGCAGTCCATCGTGTACATGCTGTGGATGCTGGCTGGGGTCGTGGCATGGCAGTGTATGTCGCTTGTGCGTCGTGGTGAACGACAGCGCGTGCTTCGCGTGCTGGTGCTGTTGGGCTCAGCGGGTCTGCTGGCGGGGTTGTTGGCCGCACCGGTGTATGTGGATGTGTATCGCGCGTATGCGGATTCGGCGCGTGTGAATGCGCCAGACGACTATTATCTGCAATACATTCTACGCATCAAACACCTCTGGGTGACGTTGTTGTATGTGACGGCACACACGGTACCGGAGTTGTACGGGACGCCCACCAGCGTGCATTATCCCTTCCGTACGGATGGATTTGCGCTCAACGTCGTGACGCTGTGGCTGGTTATTGTGGCGATGTGGCGAGCTGGGCGGCAGGTCTGGGGGTGGGCGCTGACGGTCGGGGTATTGGTGCTGCTGTCGGTATCGACGACGCTGTTCGGCTGGCTGATGCATACACTACCCGGCTTCACGCTGTCGCAATGGACACCACATTGGAACACGACGCTGCCCCTCAGTGTGTTGTTCGGGTATGGACTGCATGTCTTGTTGACCAAACCACAGCGGCGTATCGGCGAATCGGTACTCTTGCTTTTGCCCGTTGCAACGCTCATTGCTGGGCTTGTGGTCGGCAATTGGTACACCGTGACGGTGGATCCGTGGCGCATCGGCATGGTGTTGGCAGAGCTTCTGCTCTTGGCAGGCTGGATCTGGCGTCGCACGCCCATGTGGCTGATGGTCGCCGTGGTGAGTAGCATCGTGACGACCGCCGTGCCCATGCAGGCGCGCCGCAGTCCGAGTGACGTGCTCACGACGAGTCCGTTGGTGGAAGCACTGCAGGCACACGTCCCTGCGGGATCGCGCTACGCGGTGGTCGATCCGACGCTGAACTATCTGCTCCCGCCCAACCTCAATCGTCTGTACGACCTGGCATCGGTACACACCTACAACAACTTCACGACTCCCGTGTATGCGCAGGCCCTGCGCGAGTTGGGCGGCAAAACGGCGTTTTATGGCAAATTGAATACCGAGATAGCGCCAAACTACGACAGTACGGTTTTTTGGATGAGCAACATCGCCGTGGTTTTCGCGCCTGAGCGCCTGGAGCATGCCAACCTCAGATCACTGGGGATGGTGGGGCCGGCGCAGCTGATGCAGGTACAGCAGCGCATGGGACCGTTTTGGCATACTGCGCTGACTGGGCCGAGCTATGGCAGCGATATCCGTATACCCGACTATCGTGGGCGGCCGGTCTACCCTGTGACCGAGTTTCAGGTGATGGATGATGTGGTCGATGCGCATCTGAACGCACAAGAGTATCCGTCGCTTTTCGTCCTGAGCACGCTCTACGATACGCGCTGGCAGGCTGCGGTGTATGATGGCAACAGTTGGAACGACGCAGCCGTTGTGAGTATCAATGGGGTTTTTTTTGGCGTGCGGATTCCCGCGGGAACGACGCACGTTCGTCTGCAGTACCGCTCCGCCGTCGCTTGGATGTGGGTTTCGCACCTGGTTTGGGCGGTATTGTGGGTGCTGTATGGCGTATATGTATTGATTATGATGCGACGAAAAAATCTCGCGGTGCAGCGGCACGAGGAGGCAGCATGCGTTCAGATCTCGAAATAGCCCAGGCGGCCACGCTCAAACCCATCAGTCAGATCGCCACGCTGGCTGGGGTCGAGGAGCAGTACCTCGAGCCGTATGGTCGGCATATGGCGAAAATCGACACTGCCGCCATTCATGGTGCGCGTACCGCGCGCTACGTCGTCGTCACTGCCATCACGCCGACGCCGTTGGGTGAAGGAAAAACCACCACCACCATTGGCCTCGGTCAAGCGCTGAATCAGCGCGGTCACCGGGCGGTGGTTGCCATCCGACAGCCATCGATGGGGCCGACGTTCGGTATCAAAGGCGGTGCTGCTGGCGGCGGCTACAGCCAAATCATCCCGATGGAGCAGTTCAATTTGCACCTGACCGGCGACATCCATGCCATCGGCGCGGCCCATAACCTGCTTGCGGCCATGATCGACAATCATCTGCACCATGGCAATGCGCTCAACATCGATCCGTACTCGATACGCTGGCCGCGCGTGATGGACATCAGCGACCGTGTGTTGCGCAACATCATCGTTGGTCTCGGGAGCAAGGCAGATGGTCCGCCACGGCAAGTGGGCTTCGACATCACGGTTGCATCTGAGGTGATGGCGGTGTTGTCGTTGTCACGCGATATCTTTGATCTGCGCGAACGCCTGGGTCGGATGGTCGTCGGTCAGCGCAAAGACGGGACTCCCGTCACCGCAGAGGATCTCAAGGCCGCTGGCGCCATGACGGTGTTGTTGCGTGAGGCGCTCAAGCCGAATCTGTTGCAGACACTCGAAAACTCGCCCGCCTTTGTGCACTGCGGTCCCTTTGCCAATATCGCCCACGGGAATTCGTCGGTCATGGCTGATCGGGTGGCGCTGAGTCGGGCCGATTATGTCGTGACCGAGAGCGGGTTCGGGGCTGATATCGGCTTCGAAAAATTCTGCCACATCAAATCACGCGTGTCGGGTGTCACCCCCGATGCGGTAGTTTTGGTAGCCACCATCCGGGCGCTCAAAGCACACAGTGGCCGCTACAAAATCGTCGCTGGCAAGCCCCTCGATCCTGCGTTGCTCCAGGCCAATGCCGACGACGTCGCTGCCGGCTGTAGCAATCTGTCGGCACAGGTGGCCAATGCGGCACGGTTTGGCCGTCCGGTGGTCGTGGCGCTCAACCGGTTCCCCACCGATCACGCCGAAGAAATCGCCGTGGTCAAAGAACGCGCCATGGCTGCCGGAGCCTTCGCAGTGGTCGAAAGCAGTGTTTTTGCCGATGGTGGTGCGGGTGGCTTGGCGCTGGCCGAAGCGGTCGAGCGCGCCTGTGCGCAACCCGGCGAATTCCGCTATTTGTACGCACTCGAGGATTCGTTGACCAGCAAAATCGAAACGCTGGCCACGACCATCTATGGTGCCGACAACGTCGAATACAGCCCCGAAGCACGCAAACAATTGGCTACGTATGAGGCCCAAGGATATGGAAAACTGCCTATTTGTATGGCCAAAACACAGTATTCGTTGAGTCATGACGCTAGCAAGGTCGGTGCACCGACGGGCTATACGTTCCCGATCCGCGAGGTACGCCTGGCTGCTGGGGCAGGGTATATTTATCCGCTCGCCG
Organism: Chloroflexota bacterium; assembly: GCA_046051665.1. Taxonomy (GTDB): domain Bacteria; phylum Chloroflexota; class Chloroflexia; order Chloroflexales; family Roseiflexaceae; genus UBA965. The sequence continues at coordinate 274 of JBJONV010000044.1, read as the reverse complement.
GTGATATGCGGACGATGCCCGGTTTGCCGACGCACCCCGGTGCAGAACGCATCGACATCGATGAACAAGGCAATACGGTCGGGTTGAGTTGAGAGTGAGGATGCAAAAGACCCTCCCGCACTGCGGGAGGGTCTTTTTTGACAGAGTAATACCTAACTGAAATACGCGCGATCGACCACCATCGCACCAAACAACAACGCCAAATAGAGTAACGAGAAGCGATAAAGGCCCCAGGCAGATGCGGTTGTGCCCTGGCGGTAGAGATTCACGGCGT
>JBJONV010000043.1:0-5367 GCA_046051665.1 Chloroflexota bacterium | reverse complement strand
TTACCAACACGCATCCGAGATGCAGGCTGCACTCCAAACGATGGCAATCCTCGGGAGCAGTGCGACGTCGACCGAACAAACTCTGCCCGCTGCGCTCCCGTCACAGGGCACAGCCGAGACTGCGGAAGGAACGATGCTCCCAAGCAATGTTCTCCCGACCGAGCCGCCAAAGGGAGCGGTAACGTCGGGTTCGAACATGCGTTTAGGGTGCCTCGTCGCACTCGCAGCCACGTTGACTATCGTAGCCATCATGCTCTGCGTGATTCTCCTGTTGGTAACGCCAGGGAGCCCCTTTCGTTCACTCTACAACGGGGATATCCTCGCGGCTTTTAATTCCGCTGTTACGAGTCCAACGGCATTGCCCAGCGTCAGCAAGGCTATCGTAGCAGCGACTCCGACGCCCTTACGAACCGTACCATCCGGCGATACGCCCATAACTGCCCAAAATGCAGCAACGATCCAATCGACCGGTGTGATTACTAACACTACCTTTGGCCCCGTTGCATGGTCCCCCGATGGCACCAAATTGGCAGTTGCTGCCGGCAACAGTATTTCGATCCACGAACCAACGCAACTCAACGTACTCCAACGGCTCGAAGGACACGTGGGGGATATCACGACCATGAGTTGGTCGCCAGACAGTCGATTTCTGGCAAGTGGTGCGAGCGACGATCCAGTCATTCATATCTATGACACAGATGCAGGGACGGAAGTACTTCTGTTGCGTGGTCACGAAGGTTGGATTCGTACCGTTGCATTTAGCCCCGATGGCACGTCATTGGCTTCGGGGAGTACCGATTTGAGCATCCGCATTTGGGATGTGCGCACGGGACGTACCAGCCAAACGCTGACAGGCCATACCGACCTAATCGGAGGAATCGCCTGGTCAGCCGACGCTACCGCACTTGCGAGTGCATCACGTGATGGAAGCGTACGGCGCTGGGATGTGTTGAGTGGTACACAAATCCCTGGATTCGGCTACCAAACTGCATTGAATACCGCTGCAGGTCCCAACATTCGCTACTGGGCGACTGCATTGGTATGGACCAAAGACGGGACGCAGATGCTTGTCGGCGCAACGGACGGCAGCATCACAGTTATCGATGCTACCACTGGAACCGCTCTCCGCACCCTCAAGGCGCATACCAGCTGGATTACGATCCGTGGGTTGGCCCTCAATGCCGACAACACCATTTTGTACAGTGCCGGCCTCGATGGCTTGCTGACCGTGTGGGACATGGCAAGCGGTACCAAAACTGCCCAGTACAACGAACATTCATTGGGGATATTCGGTATTTCGCTTGAGCCGAACGGCAATCGTCTGGTCAGCACTAGCGATCAAGAGGGCAAAATGCTCGTGTGGGATATGACCACCGAAAAGATATCGACCTTGCGAGTCGGGACAGGAATTCCCCTTGAACTGACCTATTCACCCAAATCAGACAGCAAAACTGCCACCGGCGAAGTCATGGCCATTTCGGGATACAATGGCCTCGTCCGCTTGCATGCCACTCACAAATCACAAAATACCTATCTGTCAGGAACGATGTCCGGTGCACAATCCTTCGCATTCATCGGACCGGATCGATTTGCCTTAATAGACGGACAGAGTGGGGTCAATCGCTACACCCCCGAGTCAACTACCCCACAGCCACTCGGAGACATCATTGGTGTACCGTTGTCGGTTGCAAGCACTCCTGACGGAAAAGTACTGGCAGTGGGCGGTGCAGAGGGAATCCAACTCTGGCGTACCGATTCTGACGCAAAACCCGTCTCGCTGCAAACCACGTTGCGGGCAATCACTGGTATCCGCTTTAGTCAAGACGGTACTTTGATGGCCATCCGTGGTGGGGGTGACAAACCCGGCTACGAAATCTGGAATTTGACAGCGCGGAGTATGATCTTCCACGCTGATGAAGCAGTCTATCGGGTCGAGTTCCTTGCTTCCGGCACTGGTCTTGCGGTGTTGACCAAACAACACACCATTGAACTTCGTGGTTTTGACAGTGGTCGCGCGCTACAGACGTTTGCTGCGCCGAGCGAAGAAGGCTACATGCAAATGACCACCATGCCCAACAGCGATATCATCGTTGCTGCTGACTTCATGGGTGCGGTGACACTCATGAACACAGACGGTACCGTTCTTGCGACATTACCCCAAGAAGACGGCGTTACTGTTTTGGCCGCCAATCCAACCGGCACCGAACTCGGCGTTGGTCATCGTGATGGCACGATTACCCGCTATGCAATCCCATAACCGCAGATTATCGATCCACTGACAGATACACGAGAGGCATTGTATGGCCAAGCAAAAAGTACTCATCATTGGCGCGGGACCCGGCGGCCTTGCGACTGCAATGCGTCTCGCCAAAACCGGTTACGACGTCCACATCTACGAAGCCGAGGCGATCCCCGGCGGCCGCATGCGGGGATTTAGCAAAGATGGGTATCACTTTGATACCGGTCCGAGCATCTTGCAGGTGCCGCGCGTCTACCATGAGCTCTTCAATGCATGTGGATTACGGTTCGACGATTATGTCACGTTGTTGCGTGTCACCCCCAATACGCGCCTGAAGTTCTGGGATAAATCGATTATCGATTTGACCTCAGACCTCGAGGCATTCAAAGCACAACTGGCAGCGCGACGGGCTGACCTGCCCGAGAAGTTTGATCGCTGGTACGCAGAACATTTTCGCAAAAACGACGCCGGCTATGGTCCATACCTCGGTACGCCGGTACGTTCCATCTTGGGCTACTTGAACCCGCGCGAGATCATTACCGCGCTCACGTTCCGCCCATGGGAATCACTCTACGACCATTACTTTAACTACTTCCAAGACGAGCAGCTGTGCTATGCGATGGCATACCCATCGAAGTATTTGGGGATGCATCCCAAAAAGTCGGCAAGTGTCTTTAGCCTGGTCTCTTGGCTTGAGTTTGAGGACGGGATTTGGCACCCCAAAGGCGGCTTCAGCGCCCTCGCCCGCGGCCTCGCCAAGGCAGCCACGGACCTTGGTGTGATCATCCATTACAGCAAACCCGTCGCGCGTGTGCTGACATCGCAGAACCGCGTCCGCGGCATCTTGCTCGAAAACGGGAGCGAGGTAGCTGCAGATATTGTCGTAACCAACGCCGATTTCGGGCATGCACTGAACCACATCTTGACTCCAAATCAACGCGGGCCGTATACGGTGAAAAAGCTCGATTCGATGCGCTTTTCATGCTCGACCTTCATGCTCTACCTCGCCGTCGATAAAGTGTACCCAGATGCACCACATCACCAGCTGTACCTCTCAGAACACATCCGGAGCACAGAACCGCCCTATGTCGATGACTCGGCGCTCGATACAACCGACCCATCGTTCTATGTGTGCAATCCATCGATCCTCGATCCGAGCAATGCACCCGAGAACCACAGCACGATTTTTGTCTTGGTCCCCATCCCCAATACGACACACAACGTTGATTGGAATGCCAATAAGCAGTCCTATCGTGATTACATAGTGTCGCGCTTGCACGAGCTGGGGTATGGCGATATCAACGACCATATTGTCAACGAAACATGCTTCGTGGCCGAAACGTGGCGTGACGACTACCGCACCCACAACGGTGCGGTCTTCAACCTCGGTCACGACTGGGGACAACTGGGACCATTGCGACCACATATCCGCGCTGACTGGTTGCCGGGACTGTATTTTGTGGGCGGTGCTGTCCACCCAGGGAGTGGTTTGCTGACGATTCTCGAGTCTGCCAAGAGCTCCGTGCACTTTATCACCCAGGACCATCCCGTCAGCGTATAATATCAAGAGAACGACGCTGTTCACTCACCGAGTGGACAGCGTCAACGCGACCAGCGTATGCAAAGGACGACCATGATTCGTACACGTCTTCTACTAATTTCGATTGTCACCATGATTTTTGTGTTGAGCGCATGCGGCACCAACACCCAAGGGTCCGAAGCAGTGACCCAAATTGACCTCAATCAGCCGACCGCCGTTATCCCTTCGTCGCCACCCGAGGCAGGTGTAATGCCGATTCTCGATGACGCCGTCCTCGTCGGCATAAACGACGCGTGTCATGCCACGTATTACACCAAGCGTACTCCCGAAGAAGCAATCATTGCGGTCAATGCGTTGTTCAAAACAAACGGGTATCGCATGAACCCCAATAGCCGCCAGACGCAGTCGATGTCGAACATGACCAATGAAGCCTGGGTGACCTCGCGTACTGGGCGTGATTTGACCTTCATCAACGCGGTATACCCGGTAGGCTATGAATTCGTCAACGACTGGGATCCGATGCAGGGCACAGCGACGGATACGGTAATACAAATTGTCTACAAGCAGTATCTCAACGACGCAGGGGACTGCACATACTAAGCTTCAGCATGCGATTCGCCCCTCCACGCCGACAGCGTGGAGGGGTTTTCGTTTTGTGATAACCCTGATACCAAGTGGGCGCACGGGACCGTGTACCGCTCGACGTTCCCGTACGTATGATCAAGTGCTCCACATATCTTGGGAATCAGAGCAAATCCTCGCTCATAAGAACGAGGATTTGTCGTCGGGTGGGTTATCTCTTAGGCGTCGCAGTTGGTTTCCCTTTTTTGGTTGGGGTGCGGGTTTTGGTCAGCGACGGGGGGCGGGTTTCGGACGGTGTTTTGGTCAGCGATGGCGTAAAGGTCTGCGACGCTGTTGGTGTCAGCGTTGGAGTACGAGTCAGCGTACGTGTGCGTGTGAAGGTCCGAGACCGCGTTGCTGTTTTCGAGGGTTTCCCCGGTTTGGTAGCAGTCGGCGTGCGTGTCACAGTGCGTGTTTTTGTTGGTGTCGGCGTGATTGTTTCGCTGCCATTCGGCGTGTTGGTTGCGGTGGGGGGCGGCGTGTAATCGGTATACAAAATTGCCAGGTGATTGCCTTCGGCTTCTAACGCATTGATATAAATGCTGGTCGTCCCTACCGGTGGGAACGAAGGCACGGTGCCGGCAAACGAATCACCCCAACCAAATACTCCCGTACTCGATTGAGAAATAGCAAAAGAGTAATCTCGTGCGGCTACACTCCCGTACGCCGCAGGTGTCAGTGCATTTACTGCAGTGGTGACCGCTTGGCTGCCTTCTCCCCAGCCAATAATCCCACCTGTCGCGGAGTAGCTCAGTGCATGTCGTTCGCCGAGAGAAACACTCCCTCCAGGGATTGAAGAAGGTATTCCGGTGTTGTATGTTGTCGCACCCCAGGTGACCACTGTGCCGTCCTGTTTTATCGCAACCATCCGTGGTCGAGTCGCAGATTGGTAGACATCAATCGACGATACATCCGAAAGACCAACCGGCGGTGTCATTTCTTGATCGTACGGACACGTCGCATCCCC
>JBJONV010000042.1:0-4186 GCA_046051665.1 Chloroflexota bacterium | reverse complement strand
CGTACCTGTCACAGCAATAATTGTCCCGTTGGTGTCGCGACGCAACGTCCGGAACTGCGGGCAAAGTTCACCGGCACGCCAGAGCAGGTTGTCCACTTCCTCTTGCATGTCGCCCACGAAGTCCGTGAACTGTTGGCCGAGCTCGGTGCTCGTTCCTTCGACGAAATTGTCGGACGGAGCGACCTGCTCAGCCAAATCGAACGCCATCAAGACGATGTGTCATTAGCCCGCCTGATCGAGTATGTCGCTGGGCCCGCAGATGCCATCCGCGCGATGGGCGAGCCCAACACCACGGTGGCAACCAGCGCGCTCAACCTGGCCATTCTCAACGACGCCCAACCAGCGTTGCGCAACGGTACACCGGTCACCTTGAGTTATACGGTCCAAAACACCGATCGTACCCTGGCAGCAACACTCTCGGGAGCGATTGCCAAGCAATACGGGAGCACCGGGTTGCCCCGCAATGCGGTGACGTTGCAACTGCGCGGCAGTGCTGGGCAAAGTCTCGGTGCGTTTTTGGCAGCCGGGATCGCCATCCAACTCGACGGTGAGTCCAACGACTACGTCGGCAAAGGCATGTCGGGCGGATCCATCCGCATTCGACCATCCAAAGATGCCCGATATACCTGGAGCGACAACGCCATCATCGGCAATACCTGCCTGTACGGAGCCACTGGCGGTGAATTGTATGCTGCGGGACGAGCCGGTGAGCGCTTCGGGGTACGGAATTCTGGAGCCGTCGCGGTCATTGAAGGCACCGGCGATCATGCATGTGAATACATGACCGGCGGTGTGGTGCTCATCCTCGGAGACACCGGGCGCAACGTCGCAGCCGGTATGACGGGTGGGTTGTTGTATGTCTACGACGCCGATGGGCATTTTTCGATGCGCTTCAACGGTGATATGGCCGAAGCCGTCCGCCTCGGTACCGAAGACGACAGTATCGTCCTGGCACTGCTCAAACGACACGCCAAAGAGACCAACAGCCCGCGTGCCACCGAATTGCTCAACAACTGGCCTGCCAAGCGCGGCCAATTCTGGTGCATTCGACCGCGCGTCCTGGCCGAGCAGGTGCTGCCACGCGTCCAAGCAATCGTCAACGAACGGGTCATCGCAGGGATGTAATTCCCAGCAGGGACGCTACGGGAGGAAGCTTCGCTTCCTCCCGTTTTTTGTGTTTTTTCGCATCATACTGCGCAAAATCTTGGTAATGATTTGGTAATGATTGCCTGTCAGACTACCTCTGGATTCACTACAGAGGAGTACGCACATGACACATCGTCTGACCTTCATCCTGTATCTGCTCGGGACTCTGTGCATGGCCATGGTCCAGCCGGTTGCTGCTGCACCCGTCGACCACATCGATGATTCCGACGACACGACGCTCATCAACGAACCCCCTTCAGGTGAGCCGTCCGCAGAGGCAAAAGCCGCTCTCCGTTCCAATTCATACGAAAAAATCGGGTTCGCCCTCTTCTCGGCCAAATCACAAGCCGACATCGATGCCCTCGCGCCGACGTTCGACCGCCTGCGTGAGCGCCAATATGGTCCCTCACTGGTCATGCGCCCAACTGCTGTAGACGATGTGATTGCCTACATCACCGGTGACAAATACCTCACCGGCAAAATGAACATGAGCATGTACGGCCAATTGAAGAAAGGCGACATTTTGCTCCGGCGCACCGGACGCGATGGCTGCAAACAGTGGGACATCATCCCGCTTTGTAAATACTGGGCCCTCGTCTATGAACACAGTGGAATCTACTATGGAGTACGGAATGGCAAACCCAGCGTCTATGAATCGTCCAATATTGGTGGCGTTCAATTCAAAGATCTCGATACATGGCGCACCAGAGATCTCTATATCGGCCTGCAACGGAGCAGAGTCGCCGCAGCCACCATTTCGTCCAAGCTCGAGGCATTTGTCAAAAAGTTTGGAATGAATGGCAAGACTCCCTACAACTACAATCTCGTCGACAAAAACACGGAACGTGCGCTGTACTGCTCACAACTCGTCTGGAAGTTTTATCAAACGGTCGGTGTGAACGTCGACAGCGATCACCCGTTCTACGCTGATTGGCTTCGCATCGGCTACGGCAACACCCTCGCGTCATTCATTAGCCGCAATGCCGTCGCCCCCGACGAAATAGGAATGTCGTCCAACGTATACCGCATGGCGACGGGATGGAACCAATAGATGCGTACTTTACTTATCACCTTATGGGCGTGCCTGAGCCTGATGCTGGGTAGCTGCACAGCCCCCACAACACCTGTCCTTGTGCCAATCAACCCGCTCTATGTTTTTGCTGGGCAACGTGCCGTCCCCGGGCATGCACACGCCGAAGTCAGCGTCGTCGATCGGACCACACTCAAACCCATCGGTACGCGGACCCTCGCACTTTCATTTATCCATGAAGCACTTTTTGACGGCAACAACCTCTGGTATGGCTATGCAGGTGACATCGATGTGGATATGCACAGCGTTGCCCAACTCAGCCCCGACCTCGCTACCGAGGCGGTCTATGAGGTCTGTACCGAACCCAGTGGGATTCACGACGATGGTGATGCAATTATCGTCCTATGCACCCAGAACGGCATGGTCGCACACGCAACACGAATACAAAAAAGTGACGGCACCGTACTCACCGACACCGACATCGTGACCAAATGGGGCGACATGATGTACATCGACAGCGTGCTGTATCACGGTGAACTGATTGTCTATGGCGGGGGTAACTACGGTGACCAAGCCGATCGCACTGCCCAAGAGTTACAGGTACGCGATCCTCGCAGCCTCGCCCTCGTCCGCATCATTCAAATGCCCGACACCGAGATTGGGATGGACAACTTCATCGTCAGCAATGATGCTCTCTATATTCTCAATAACGCGAGCAAATACGCTCCAGAGTATGGCTACGAGCCTGTCGATTTGATGAAATATACAACGGGAGCGACTTCGGTCGAAGTCCTCCCGAATGTGGCTCGATCACCAACAGACGGTGTCATCTCTGACGGATTCTTGTATACCGTCCATAACATCGGCAACAACATAGACTACTCACCGGTGTCCATCTATCGTACGAATCTGGCAACAGGGTCACACATGCACTGGGATTATGACGGGTCGATCTGGTCCTATATCAATGATATTTCTGTCATCGACGGTCGAATACTCATCGCGGTACCACGCACGACACACAGCAATCGCGAAGGTATCTACGAGCTGAATACAACAACCGGTGCACTCGAGTTCCGTTCAGCCATTCCAGGTGCCTCACTCATCATCGACAGCGCATCATAAGGCATCGTTCTTTGATTAACGGTCATCGGAGGTTCATCACATGCATCGTATTGTTTTCAGCTGCATCCTTGCGACCGCACTCTTCATAAGCCAACCCGCTTTTATCAGTCGTGTACATGCGACAGAGACGACGAATGAAACCGACAGCCAACTCTCACTACAGACGCTGACAGCACTCGCAAGCAACGACTACGTCACTATCGGGCTCGCCCTTTTCTCGGCGTCGAGTCAAGCCGATATTGATGCACTCGACGCACGCTTCCAACGCCTCCTCAAACGAGAAATCGTCCGACAGCAAGGCCGCGTCGCAGTGTTCCCCGTGACCTTGTCACAACGTATCACCACGACAATCACCGGCGGGAACGCCTATACACGGGTGTTGGCTGCGACAGCACTCCATACACTCAAACGAGGCGACATTCTCTTGCGCCGCAGTCAGCGTCATGGCTGTATGACAACACAACGCATTCCCGGATGTCGTCATTGGGCAGCTGTGTACGATCATGCGGCGATCTACTACGGCACAATCAAAGGAGTTGCCATGCTCTACGAGTCAGTGCCGCACGATGGTGTGCGACTCGTACCGCTCTCTTCCTGGTTGCACTCGTCCACATACATCGGAATCTATCGTGCCAAAAAAACACTACCGCCACACCAGACGGCACTTGCACGCATGCTACACCGCTATGGGAGTAATGGGAGCACGCACTTCAACAGCATTCAGACCAATAAAGCTGCCGATGCTACCCTCTCGAGTGCACAACTCGTCTGGCAGTATTACCGCTCTCGCGGTCTCAATATCGATAGCAACAACACACTCTATGCACACTGGCTTGCGACCGGTTATAGCCCGTTAGTGGCTTCATACATCGCGACGCATGCAAT
>JBJONV010000041.1:0-3541 GCA_046051665.1 Chloroflexota bacterium | reverse complement strand
CGCGTTTCGGCGACGGCGACCTCCCAGATCGCATGCATATCGGCATCGGGGCGTTGGTAGAGGCCTTCGTAGTTGCCATCGCCATAGTAGGCCCGCATCGGGTCGCCCACCAGATTGACCCTGCCGGTGCGGTCGGGGTAGACCTTTTGGGTGGTGGGCATGGTGACCCCTGGGAGCCGTGTCCATGGGAAGTTTTCCATCCATGATGCATGACTACTCAACGGATCGGTCGCTTTGACGGCAGCCCACGTTTTGGGAGCGCGCCACCAATTGTGGAACTTGACCTGCGCGCCGGGGTGGTCGGCCATCCACTCGAGGACGAGTCCGTCGACGGGCGAGTTGCCGCCGTGGCCGTTGACGATGAGGATCCGGCGGAAGCCCGAGTGGTACATGCTGTTGAGGATGTCGCGTACCAGACTGATATAGGTGTCGATGCGCAGAGTGATGGTACCCGGGTAGGATTGGAAGTACGGGGCCATGCCGTAGCTGACCACCGGGAAGACGGGGATGCCCAGAGGCTCGGCGGCATCGGTGGCGCACTTTTCGGCCAGGATGCTGTCGACGCTGAGGCTGAGGTAGGCGTGTTGTTCAGTGCTGCCGAGGGGCAAGACACAGCGGTCGTCGTGTGCGAGGTATGCTTCGACCTGCATCCAATTCATCTGCGAGATGTTCATAGGGTCCTCGTTGCTATGCCGTAGCGGCGCGCTTCCACAGGGTGGGTAACAAAATCGAGACAAAAATCAGCACCATGCCCAGATATTGGAGCGCGACGAGTTGCTCACCCAGGAACAAGATAGCAATCGCGCTGGCAGTCGGAGCTTCGAGCACCAAAATCAAGCCGCCGGTGCTGGCGGGGATGTGCTGGAGCGACAGATTAAAGAGCGCATAGCCGCCCAACGTCGGCCCGATGGCCAACCCCAGCAGTATCAACCAAGCGGTCAGATCGCCCACCTGGAAGATGCCCGGCGCAGCCGCTTGGCCGACGACCAACGGAGCGGCGAGGAGCATCACCAAGAGCGTCAGCGAGCCGGTCGCCATCGTAACGCCCAGCGACGCCCATGGATTCACGGTGCGCACGGCTTTTTGCGTATACAACACATAAAACGCCTGCAGCACAGCGGTCGTCAGACCGACCACGATGCCCAGCCAATTGAGTTTGATTTGCTCGGGGTCGTAGAGCTTGACCAGCAGACCCATCCCGATGAGGGAGAGCACGAGGCCGATGAGTTGCACGGTGCGCAACTGCTCGCCAAACATGAAGCGCGCGCCGATGGTCACGAAGGTGGGGAACAAGTAGATGAGCACGACCGCGATGGCTGCGCCGTTGAGGCTGACCGACCAGATCCACAACGCGTGATAAATGCCGATCGAGACGACGCCCAACCAGGCCAGCGGGGTGAAATCGGCTTTGGTCAGGCGCAGTGCCGCCCGATTGCGGATAAGCAACATGCCCAGGACCGCGATTGTGACAAAGACGTCGCGCCAAAAGGCCAATGTGACGCCAGGCACGTGATAGACGTCGAGCAGGTATTTGATGCCTGGGGCAGTGCCGGCCCAGACAACAGCGGCGATGGTGCAGAGGATGAGTCCCGTGCGGCGCGTGGGCGTCATGAATGCAATGCTCCTGAGCGGTGGAATGTCACCATTATAGGTTACAGGTTACAGGTTACAGGTTACAGGTTGGAGGTTGGAGGTTGGAGGTGGGGGCGTGGTTATTTGGATATGGGGCGTGGTTTATTGCAATAAACCACGCCCCATAAAAGAGAAAACCCCCCATGCACCATGTGGCACACGGGGGAGTCCTCGCATATCCGCTTAGGGGACGTTGATGGGCATGACTTCTTCGCGGCCGTCACAGGCGACGAGCTTGAGGTCGTAGTCGCCGGCAGCGTCGACGGGGATGCTCATCTCTGCTTGGGCAGCGAGAACGGTACCATCCGCGAGGGCGTTTGCGCCATATGTATTGGCACCGGCGGGCGAGACGTACAGGCCACACAGGTCGGCTACATCAGGTGCGGTGACATTGATTTGGTGCGTCACAGCGCTACATGCAGTCAAGACAGAGAGCGTCACAATCGACAAAAAGACTAAAGCCAGTGAACGACGCATGTTGTACTCCAATCGGTGACTGAGCGCACCGGATATCGTCGCTTGCTGTCTGCATATGGGGCAGAAAAATCTATGATGCACGCAACGAATTCTGCACCATGATGAATTATATCCGGATTTGGTCATGTGCAAAAAACGCTTGTTCAGATGGAATTTCAGACGTTATTTTTCAATCTCCGCAGACGGTTTTTGTTAACTCTGTGTTCATCACACAATTGCATGCAGATAACATCGTTTTGGTATTTTCACAGAAATACTCAATTACGAGGCATCGCATGCAAGAAGAACGCACGAATTGGTTTACGTCACAGATCGTTCTCAGTTCCCTGATTGTCGTGTTGTCATTGTGTACCGCATATGTAAGTTATGAGCGATCACTCGCGAGCTCGGCGCAATTACGCCAAAACACCGCAGGGCTGCGTGAACTGATGCTGGGCACATCGTCCGAAAACATGGCTAACGCGACGTTCCAATCGGATTTGTCGAATTTAGCGATGCCGAGTTTGCCACCGACGAAGACCAGCAGCTGAAGTACGAGTTGCGTTACTCCGAAGCACTCGCCGCAGACATCGACGCACATCCCGATGATCCCTTTTCGGATGCATACTTCGATGCCATATTTGTAGACTCCGAGGAGTATCATGCAAAAGCCGAAGCACTGTTTATCGCTGCAGATCAGTATTCAAAACGTGGCAATGCACTCCAACAAATCATCCTTATCTTACGTTGGGGTTGGGCTTTGTGGCGTGGACGTCGGTCATCAAAAACGAACGGCATATGATTCGGATGGTGTTTATCGTGTTTGCTTTTCTGACGCTCGGGTATAGCATCTATCTGTTTACGCAGGTGCCGGTGGTGGGGTAGGGACTGCAGCGATACACGTTTATAGCAATCCACAGCGGTATCGCATGCGTGCGGTGCCTTTTTTGCACGTTCAGGGGCGGGCTTTTTGCAAAAAGCCTCGCTCAAAGAGCACCGGCTTTTCATAATTACTACATTCAATGGTAGACTACAACGAACGAATATTGTCCGAGGTGTCCATGCAATCGACCATCAGCGCACAGATGCAGGCAGCCAAGCTCGAGCCCGCTGCCATCGACGCATTCCTCGACGCCTACCAACAACTCGTCGCCGGCGAGACGGGCATGATGCCCGAGGCGACCCTCCTCCCCGTCCGTGACGTCCCCACCATGGCATCGTTAGCATCGTATGCCGCCACGGGGCAGGCTGCCTTGCAGAAAACCGTCGTCTTGCGCCTCAACGGTGGCCTCGGTACCGGCATGGGCCTCGAGCAGGCCAAATCACTGCTGCGGGTGCGCGGTGACGATACGTTCCTCGATATCGTCGCCAAACAGCACCGCGCACTGGTGCAACAGACCGGCGTGCGCTTGCCGCTGGTCTTTATGAACAGCTTCGCTACCGACGACGACAC
>JBJONV010000040.1:0-18891 GCA_046051665.1 Chloroflexota bacterium | reverse complement strand
AATCGCTGGGGAGTTGGAATTGCAACACACACGCGGGGTAGAGTTGGCGTTGTGGGGGTAACACCTCGTCTATGAGGTGGGCGATCGTCCCACGGGCAGCTATCGGTCGACGATTGACGGCAATTATCTGCCGCCGGCGCAACGGTCGAGCACTCTGCACGCTGGCCAAGATCCCGCGGAGCTCAGCGCTGGTGCCGGGTAGTGTGGCATGTACGGGGATGAGGTCCGCATCCCCCCAGAGTTCGAGGATTGTCTGTGCAAGGTCGCCACTCCCCGTGGTGTGTGCCGCGTCGGTCTGTGCCACGTCGCAGCCAAATGCGATGTGCGGATAGCACAGCGCATAGCGGCCGACCATATCGGCGATGCGTTGGAGTTCGACCTGTGGTTGGCGCCAGAAGGTGCGCCGGTGCGGACTAGTATAAAACAAGCGCTCGACCGTCACCGCGGTACCGATGCTCCCGGCAGTCGGTCGAGCATCCTGGAGCTCACCGGCGGCAAAGCGCACCTCGTGGGCGTGCGTATCGCCTACCCGCCGACTGACGGCACTGACCGCCGCTATTGCCGCCAATGCAGCGAGCGCTTCGCCGCGAAAGCCCAACGTGGTAATCCCGACCGTGTCGTTGGCGTGTTGGAGTTTGCTGGTGGTATACCGTTGGAATGCCAATAACAGCTCGTCGGCGCCCATGCCACAGCCGTCGTCAGCGACGTGGATTGCACCATCTGCGACGCGGACCGTAATCCGACGCGCACCGGCATCGATGGCGTTGTCGAGGAGTTCGCGCACGACTGCTGCTGGCCGGTCGATCGTGGCTCCTGCGGCGAGTTGGGTGGCAGTCAGGGGGTCGAGTGTGTGCATCGCATGCTCACGAATAGAACAAATGTTCTCATCATGATAGCGTGTCGATGATGTCGTGTCAATCGTTTAGGTAAGCGAAATGATATCTGGCCCGATGTCTGCGTCGTCGTCATAGCGCTGCACCCGATCGGGGCGATACATCCCACGTGCGGTGAGGACCGCATGAACCGTCGCTTCATTATTCGCCGCTGCTTCCTGTCGCGGTCCAAATGGAGTGAATGCATAGCATGCCAGTCCTCGTTGCTGCGCAGCCCGGAGCATGGGGTGGTCGGCTGTATCACAGGGCACTCCCGCCCGGTCGATGCCGGTATGCACGATGACCAGGGTCGCATTGGCCGGGATGGGTTCACTGCGGATCCAAACGTATGCTGGTACGATTGCTGGTTGCACGCGCTCGAGGACGTGCCGCAACACCTGTGCGGCGAGGCCATCACGGTCGACCATGCATGTGATGTCATCGTCCGTCAACAGTTCGACCGCTAAGTGCGCAGCCCGGTCATACCCCCGATCGAGCGCTTGCAAGCATCGTTGTAACGTCGAGGGACTGAATCCTTCGGCGGCACCACGTGCCGCCAAGACGCGTATCGGTTCGGGTGCCGCAGCGGGGAGCTGCCATGCGACGCCGTGATCTGCAGCAAACCACAGTGCTGCTGCGTGTATCGTCACAACGGCATACAGCCGATTTGCAGCCAATGCATGGATGAGTTCGGCAGGGGTATCGAAGGTCACAACCGCACCGCTCCAATCACGGGCATGGAGTTGGCGCTGTGCGGGATCGTATTGGACACAGTCACGGGTGCGGAACGGTAACATGTAAACCTCAGGTACGGTAGGATTGGGCGGCAAACCAATCGGCGACGACGCGGTGACTGTGTGCGCGGAATGCACCCCAGGCTCGCCACGTCGTGCCGACATCGGGATGGTAGATGTCGGGTAATTCGTTCAACTGCACTGCACGCGTCCCGCACTCGTGGGGGAGGAGCGCATCAAAATGATGAATACGTTCACTAACGTCGACGACCACCGGCGCACGATCTTCGACCGTACAGACATACAGATGCGTGACAAACGGGACCACGGCATCGTACTGTATCTGCGCGCACGGGGTAATGGTCAACGGCTGCAGGCTCGTTTCTTCGGCAATCTCGCGGAGCAACGCCTCTGCCGGTGCTTCGTGCGGGTGGATACCGCCGGTCAATAAGCGCGAAATGTGGTTTGGATAAAACGTCTTGGCGGCGCACCAAATCCGGCCATCGGGCCGTTGCAATACCATGCAGACCTCACCGATGCGACCATCGCGGGTGATGTGGCGGGCACAGTCGTCGTCCATCGGGACCTGCGTCATGCTAATGAGTGGTGGTACTTCGCGCATCAATCCGTCCTCCGAGCGTATCGTGCCACACTGATTCTGGGGTAGATCTGGCGGTTTTGGGCATGGATGGCCCGCCGCAGTGCAGTTTTTTTATATGTGAGAAAACGCACGCGTGCGCCTAGAACGCACCATCGGTATTGGGCATATCGGGGCTGAGCAGTTGGCCGACATCCCACAGTTCAGCGATCAAATCACCTTCGAAGCGGAACATGTGAAAAACCGTATACCCAGGTTCGCCAGGTGCATGAATGACATGCGAATGCAACACGACCATGTCGTCGTTGGCGACGCTCCGCTTGACGGTAAACGTACTCGCGGGTTTTTCGACGGAAGCAGCCGCAATCGCATCGATTAGGATGTCCATCCCCGCAGCAAAATACTGATTGTGATGACGTGCGTCGGCACAACACAGTGCACGAGCAGTTTTGGTATCGCCTGCGCGGGCCGCAGTCAAAAACTGAGTAGCGCGTTCAATACGGGACATATACCCTCCTTGCTAGGAACGAAACGGTCGTTCGCTGATGCCCTCAGCGATGAGTTCTGCGTGGATTTGTGCAGTCATCTGTGCCGCAGGAATGTCGCCATTGAGCGTCGAATGCATACCGGCTGGGACATGCACGGTGAACCCAGCGTCACGTGCAGCACGAGCATTGGCCTGGATGCAGTACTCGGACTGGACGCCGATGATGGTCACATCTGTCACCGCGTGATCATGCAAATGGGTCAGAAGGTCGGGGTTTTCGGCAAATGCGCTAAAAACCGTCTTGCGGAATACTTTTTCTTCGGGATTGGGTGTCAGAATCAGCTCCCACATGAAGGTAAACGGTGCATCCGGCTCATCGGCCGGACCATCATGTTGGATGTGGACAACCAAGTCCCCGTGCGACCGTGCCTCTGCAAGGGCGTGTGTCATTTTGGTCATGAATGCAGGCGCGTCGGGGATACCCCATTTGGGGTCAATTTGATTCTGTTGGAGGTCGACAAAAAAGACCGCGTGCATCATCAATCCTTCGTTAAAGCAACTAACTACTAACTACTAACTACTAAAATCCTTCGTTAAAGCAACTAACTGACAACTGATAACTACTAACTGATAACTACTAATGGTGTTCCTGTTTCCAGCACTGTTTTGAGGCTACTCAAAATCATCGGCCAACCCATGCGAATGGCCGGCAGCACCATACTCTCGGGCGGGAATGCATCATGGACCAGCGTCAATCGGACCACTCCTGCATCGTCATCGAGGATCATGCTGACCCGCGATGGTGCTTCGGCAGCAAAATCTGGATACAGCGGTTTGAAGGTATAGCGCAAGAGCTGCGGTGGTACAAACTCGAGGATCGTGTTGCGGTCGGTGACTTCTCCCTGACGGACAAACAGGAGTTCGTCGCCCACGGCCCAGCTCGATTCGAGGCGGGTGTCGTGCCAGTACTGCTGGGTAATGGTGGGGTCGGTCAAAGCGTTCCAGACGGATTGTATGTCTGCCCGAATGTAGATGACGTACGTGAAGCTCAGAGCGTCCATGTGTGCTCGATTCTAAAAAAACTACGAAATATCTGACATCATGCGATTCATTGCAGCCGTCATATAGCGCTCCCACAACAACACACGTATCAACCAGACAAGTGGTTGTACCCACACGGACTGGGGGGTGTAGGCATATGTCCACACAATTTCGGTTCCGCCGTTTTTGGCAGGGATACAGCGAAACGTCGATTCCCCACGAACGACCAATAATCGCAGAATGCTGGTATAGGCGCTGACGGTGTAGGTAAAGGAGTGTGGCGGAGCGACGGCGGTCAGTTCTTCGCGGGCGGTGCTTCCGTCGGTCAATGTGATGGTGCGTGCGTCACCCTGGTGACGCCAACTGCCACCGTTGAGCCGCACGGCAGCGACACCGGGAAGTCCGCCAACGGGATGGAACATGCGCGTCGGATCACAGCCGAGCAAATGGGCAAATACTGCATCGGGATGCAGTGCGACGCGACGTGTTACTGTGGTAGCAATTGCTGTCGTTGTATTCATGTATGGATTATAGAGGAGTTGACAGGGATCAGGGATGCGAGCTGCGTTTTTTGTGATGAATACCGTGTCTCGCTGGTATTTGCGCAGTATAACGAGAAGCCCGTGTGGATTTGCAGCGCCAGTGCGGTGTTTTATAATACGGCAACAGTGCAGAGGAGTATACATCATGACCGAGAAAGTCCAAGGACCCGCATCGTACTTCCCATCGATCGAAAAAAAGTATGGTCACCCCATCGCCTATTGGTTCGACATCGTCCGCGCACTCGGTGATATCAAACACATGGAAAAGGTCAAACACTTGAAAGAATCCCACGCCATGGGGCATGGCCACGCAAATGCCATTGTTGCCTATGTCACCGCCAAAGACGAAGCAGCAAAATAATCATCGTAAACCGATGAGAGAACGATAGCGCTGCATTCGTGCAAGGCGTAACATGCGTGCATTTGCGACATCATACAGATACACGCAAAGGCTCTCGTATTCAACCTACTAACTCATACCTGATACCTGATACCTTACTCCCTCCAACGTCTCCTGATATACTGTTAGGTACCGACGAGACAGATGGAGCGGTAGGATTGCACCTCAAGCGACTCGAAATTCACGGCTTTAAGACCTTTGCCTCCCGGACTTCATTTGAGTTCCGGCCGGGGGTCTCTGCCATTGTCGGTCCCAACGGGAGCGGCAAGAGCAATGTCGTCGATGCCATTCGCTGGGTCTTGGGCGAGCAATCACAAGCCATGCTCCGCAGTCGCAAAAGCGAAGATCTGATTTTTGGGGGCGGTGCAAAGCGGGCGGCGTCCGGGTTCGCCGAGGTCTCGCTGACCATCGATAACAGTGATCGTACATTGCCCGTCGCATTTGATACGGTCACTATCACCCGGCGCATCACGCGTTCGGGCGACCACGAATACTTCATCAACCGTGCCAAAGTCCGTTTGCGCGACCTCCAAGAAGCAACGGCGAGCCTCGGTGGGTCATACACCATCATCAATCAGGGGTTGGTCGACAATGTGCTCGATCTGCGCCCCGAAGAGCGGCGCCGCTTGTTCGAAGACGCAGCGGACATTTCGGTGCATGAACAACGCCGTAACGACGCCATGAAGCGCCTACGCGAGACTGACACCAATGTGCGTCGCTGTGAAGACGTCTTGGTCGAGCTCGAGCCGCGCATTCGTTCACTCAAACGCCAGGCCAGTGCCGCCAAACAACACCGCGACATCAAACACGAGCTCGACGCGACGCAAATCAAGTTGCTACGCCTGCAGGATGCCATCGCCAACACATCGCTCAGCACCGCGACCAGCGATGCCACCCTCGCACAAGCAGCCTTGGCAGCCGTGCAAGCCGAACGCGACGCACTCAACGAGCGGATTAGTGCAGCTCGTCTACAGATACGTACCCTCCGCGAAGAAATGGGCGGGATCTATGGTGAAGGGAGTCGTCTCCACACCCGCGCCGAAGGGTTACAACGCTCGATCGCCGTGGCAGCCGAACGAATCAAAGCGGTCCACCAGCGCAGCGTCGAATACGCCCAAACCGTGCGTGACGCCGAAGCTCAGCATGCCTCCATCGAAGGCGAAATAGCCGCGCTCCAGATCACGGCAAATCAACAAACCGATGCCCGTGCCGCTCATCAAGCGACAATCACCGAGCTCGATAACGGGCGGGTCAGTTACAACGAACGCCGCCGTGCGCTCCGTGCCACCGTCGACGCTGCCCAACGCGCCGAGGCAGCCACCGCAGGAGCAATCCGCGAACGGCAACGCCAACTCGAACGCTTGCAGGAGTTGCTCGCCCAGCTCGATTCGTCGCAACAAAACGAATCCGTCCTCGTCGAGCAAGCGCAACACGCGCTGCGCACCCAACAAACGCTGGTTGACGAAGCAATCAAAGCGCATACCACTGCCCAAGCGCGGGCGACAGAGCGCGAGCAAACCATCACCGCACTGCGTACCGAGATAGACTCCTTGCGCGCCGAACGAGCGCTCTCCGAAGAAGCTTTGACTGCCGCACGTCGTACTCATAATCAGGTCGATTCACGCTATCAGGCGCTCCTCCAGATCGTCCGGAGTCATGGCGGGGTGGCCCAAGGCGTCAAAGCGGCCATGGAATATGCCGAACGCACCAATCGTGAATTCGCGTTGGTATCGTCGCTGATTACCGCACCACAATCGCTCGAATTGGCCATCGAGACAGCCCTAGGCGCCCGATTGCAACACATTGTCACCGATCGCTGGGACGATGCCGAGGCTGCCATCGCTGCACTCAAGAAAGGCAATCAAGGGCGCGCGACCTTCCTTCCACTCGACACCATCCGCCAAGGCGGCGATAACCGTTCACCCTCCAACGCACCAGGTGTGCTGGGAGTAGCGTCGCAATTGGTTGATATCGCCCCCAAATACCGCATCATTTTGGATTACCTGCTGGGGCGTACCCTGATTGTCGATAGCCTCGATGTCGCCCGGAGCGAAATCAAACGCATCTCGGGTGGCTGGCAAATCGTCACCACCGGCGGCGAACAGGTCAGTAGCGGTGGTTCTTTGACCGGTGGTGCGCAAGTGCGCGACGGTGGGACCCTGCAACGCGAGCGTAATCTACGCGAACTGCCCCTCGAGGTCGACAAAGCCAAAGCCGAGGTTGATCGCCTGACGACCGTCGTCGCCCGTGCAGGGACGACCATCCAACAGCTCGAACAGCGCTTGCAACAAAACGAACTCGCACGTCAAGAAGACCAAGACACCGTCCAACAGACGTCGCAGGCACGCGAGCAGGCCATGCGTGCCTACAATAAAGCCGAAGCAGACGTCGCATTGGTGAGCCAACAAGCCTCCCAAGCCGGTCAACGCCAAGCCGACTCGAGCGCACAAATCGCCCAACTCAACCAAGAGTTGCTCGATTTGTCGGCACAACAACAAATCCAACGAACGGCCCTTGATGCCGCCTATCGTGACGAGCAAGCCCTCATTGAGCAGAGTTATGCCGACGATGATCAGCGGGCTGCAGTCCAACAATTGCTGACTGATGCCGAAGGACAGGTCCGCGCGACCATGGCGACCATCCAGGCAGCCGAGCAACGCCGGGCTGCGCTGGTCCACACCATGAGCCAACGCCAAGCACGGACCGATGAGCTCGCCGGTGAGGCAGCCAAAATCCAGCGCGAGACCGAAGGATTCGAGGCTGAGCTGATTACTGTCCAAGCCGAGATTGCGGCCATTCAGACACGGATTGCACCGCTCGAAGAAGCACTCAAAGCAGCGGAAGCGTTGCTCCCCGAACAAGAAGCCGCCGAACAAGCACTGATGACTGCACTGCGTGCTGCCGAAGCAGACGCCAGTCGGGCTGCATTGACCCTCGAGCGGGCAAACGACCGGATTTCGGTGCTCCACGATCGCGCCAACACCGAAGGATATGACTTGACGGTGCTCAGTCACACTGCCGAGCCGATCGAAGGCGACGAGACGACCCTCAATCAGCAACTCACGACCTACCGCAACCAGCTACAACGGCTCGGTCCGGTCAACCCCCTCGCGCTCGAAGAATACGACGAAGCAAATGAACGATATACGTTCATGAATACGCAAGTCAATGATTTGCGGGCCGCAGCCCAGAGCCTGAATGAACTTATCAAAGAACTCGATGCCACCATGCGCGCCAACTTCGAGCTGACGTTTGGTGCGGTTGCACGGGAATTCGCATTGACGTTCCAAATCATGTTCGGTGGTGGCAGCGCCAGCCTCGAGTTGACCAAAACGGGCGACGGCGGTGCACTCGACGACATCGGTATCGAAATCAACGCACGCCCCCCCGGCAAACGGCAACAAAATCTGTCGTTGCTCTCTGGTGGGGAACGCTCATTGACTGCAGCAGCATTGCTGTTTGCCATCCTGAAGGTCAAACCGACGCCATTTTGTGTGCTCGACGAAGTCGATGCGGCCCTCGACGAAGCCAACGTCGCGCGCTTCCGCGCGGCCCTCGATGACCTGCGTTCGACGTCGCAATTTGTGGTGGTCACCCACAATCGTGGCACCATCGAAATAGCCGACTCCATCTATGGTGTATCGATGGGCGACGACAGCGCCTCACGGGTGTTGTCATTGCGCCTCGATGAACTCATCACCGTCGCCCCACATTTGCGCTGAGTGCGATTGCACGCACAGGAGGACTCTATGCCACGTCTCTCAGACTACAAAGCCGTCGTGTTCGACATGGATGGTACGCTGACACCGAATATGCACCTCCACGAAGAAGCATTTACTATCTTCCGCGATAAACACCGCATCGCGACGCCGGATGAGGCTACCATTGCGAGCTTGTCAGGCAAACGCAACAGCGAGATATTCCCTGTATTGTTTGGACGACAACTGACGGAAGCAGAACTGCTCGCCTATGCTGACGAAAAAGAATCGCTCTATCGTACCTTGATGCATCATGTGCATCCCGTCAACGGATTACATGCGTTCCTCAAGCACATGGATGCACACGGTTTGGGCTCGGCTATCGCCACCTCGGCACCGCACGGCAATGTCGGACCGACGTTAGATCGATTGCAACTGCCTACCTACTTCGGTGCCATCACCCTCGGTGCCGAGGTCAAAAACGGGAAACCCGCCCCCGATATTTTTATCGAGGCAGCCCGCCGGCTAGGTCATGCCCCGCAGCACTGCATCGGGATCGAAGATAGCTTTGCAGGGTTGCAGTCGGTCCGTGATGCGGGGATGTATACCGTCGCGATTGCGACCACCCATACTGCAGCTGAGCTCGCCGCTGCCAAGCCCGATGTCATCGTCTCGGATTATGAGGAACTGATGCGTCACTTCGCGCTGTAAACGCAGCGCGTACCGAGAAAGAACCACGCATGCTCGCGGACCTACAGATCCACTCCGATGCACTCCCACATCACTCGAGCTGGCGACCAGGGACACTCATCCCAGCCCTCAAAATCGCTGGTATTGCTGTGTTTGCCATTACTGACCACAACACCACTAGCGGCGTCGTTGCCATGCGGGCGGCTGCCGATCAAGCGGGGTTGGGCTTCGTGAGTGGTTGCGAGGTCGACAGCGCGCACAACGGCAAACTCTGGCACACGTTGATGTACGGCATCGACCCCACCCATCCAGATGTACGTGCACTGTGTGCGTCGGTCGATGCCCGCAATGCAACCGATGCAACCGCACTGATCCGACAGCTCCCAGCCGAGGGATGGCGACTCCCGGCGTTTGCCCCCGAGGGTGGGCGTCATACCAATGTCGCTGAGGTCGCCCGTGCACTCGCGGCATACAACGACATGCCTGGGCGGGTCGATGGCGACGACGAGGCAGCCGGCATGCGGTTTTTGTTGGCACGGCCAGGGTCGTATAATCCACCGAGCGTCCCCGAGGTCATCCAGGTCGCCCATGCCGCAGGCGGGGTTGCCCTGATTGCCCATCCCGGCCGTTCCAAAGGGGTCTATGCCATTCCTGCCGACGCAGTTGACATCGCAGCGTTCGTCGCTGCAGGCATCGACGGCATCGAAGTGTTTTATCCCGCGCATACTGCTGCCCAGGTGGATTTTTACCTCGCACAAGCCAAAAAACACCATTTACTCATCAGTGGCGGTTCTGATTCGCATCATCCCGATCAACCATTGGCGCGCTGGGATGCACTGCATATGCTGCCATTACTGCGCCGCGTGGGGGTGCTTCGTGGCTGACGAACCATCCTCCGCCAACATACGCGATGCGGTTGTCATCAGCAGTTCCGATACGCTCCACGAAGCCGAAGTCATCGCGTTGTACCGTGCAGTCGGCTGGTCGGCAGCCGACAAACCGGTGCAACTGCTCGCTGGCCTGCGTGGCAGTCACACGGTAGTGACGGCGCGGATCGCCGAGCGTTTGATTGGATTGGGTAATGCACTTTCAGACGGGCATTTGATGGTGTACTTCCCGCATTTGTTGGTACATCCCGATGTGCAACGTCGTGGTGTCGGTCGGCTCTTGGTCAACGCATTGTGTACGCGGTACGCGGGTTTTCATATGCAGATGCTCACTGCCGATGCCGACAGTGTGGCGTTTTATCGGAGTATGGGGTTTGTCCAAGCCGGTGGCACTGTGCCGATGTGGATCTATGCAGGGACTGAACATGACTAATCGTTGTTGATAAGGAGAATTCTATGGACGTTGCACCAGTCAAAGCCGTTACCACCTTCGATGTCATCGATCAGCTCGATATCCGGGTGGGAACGATCGAACAGGTCCTCGAGGTCGCCAAATCCGACAAGCTGATGAAACTGGTCGTCAACTTCGGCTCGATGACGCGGAACATCCTCGCCGGTATCAAACAAGAGCGCAGTAACCCGCAGGAACTGGTGGGCAAACAGGCGTTGTTTATCGTCAACTTGGCACCCAAAAAGATGGCTGGTGAAGTATCCGAAGGGATGCTGTTTGATATTGGTTTTTCGGACGGCATCACACCCGTGCTGGCGACCCCGGAAGTGCCAGTCCCCAATGGTGCACGCGCCGGATAAGAGTAGGTATCAGGTTTGAGGTTTCAGGTGTCAGGTAGTAATGAGCAATTGGGATGACAACGTGCAAACTACGAGCTACGAATTACTAATTACTCATTCGATTCGCGTTTGCAATTGCCGCACGAACTTCGTATACTGAACAGAATTCTTCTAGTTTTCGGGAGGGGGGTGAAAGGGGAAACCCTACGCGCATGAAAATCGATCGCCGTGACGGGGAAAGCATCGAACAGTTGCTTCGTCGTTTCAACAAGATTGTCGTGGCCGAGCGCATCACCAAGACCTACCGTGAGAAGATGCAATTCGTCTCCAAGAGTGAGCAACGCAAAGAAAAGCGTCGCCGCGCTGAACGCAATCGCCGCAAGAAGATGGCCCAGACCGGCCATTAGTCCTTGTGTAGATATTCCACCAGCCGTTCCGGTATATACCGGGGCGGCTTTGGATTGTTGTCGGGTTGTCTACACACTGTCCGTTGTCTCTACCGCCTCCCTCTGCGCGCGGTAGACCATACCCCCTGAGGGAGTCGTTATGTTTGACCGGCTCAATAGCGTCGTCCAACGCTACGAAGATTTGACCGAACAGATGGCCGACCAGGCCGTCCTGACCGATTTGGCTCGACTACAACAGGTCGCCCGTGAGCAGCGTGATCTCGAGGCGGTGGTTACCACGTTCCGGCGCTACAACGCCGTGGTGCAGCAAATCAGCGATGCCCAAGAGATGTTTAACGCCTCTGCTGACGATCCTGATATGCGTGCCATGGCCCAAGAAGAGCTCACCACGCTCAACGGCGAACGCGAGGCACTCGAGTCGTCGCTCAAGTTGCTCCTGTTGCCCAAAGACCCCAACGACGAACGCTCGGTCATCATGGAACTACGCCAGGGTGAAGGCGGCGACGAATCTGCCCTTTTTGCGGCCGACCTCTACCGCATGTACCTGCGCTACGCAGAGCGGGTGGGCTGGAAGGTCGAGCTCCTCAATGCCTCCGAAAACGGTATCGGCGGTTACAAAGAAATCTCGGTCGAAATCCAAGGCGACGGCGCCTACAGCCGCCTCAAATACGAAGGCGGCGTGCATCGCGTCCAGCGTGTGCCTGCCACCGAAGCCCGCGGCCGGATTCATACATCGACCGCCACTGTCGCCGTTTTGCCCAAACTCGATGACGACGTCATCGAAATCAAGCAAGAAGACCTGCGCATCGACGTCTTCCGTTCGGGAGGACACGGTGGACAGGGTGTCAACACCACCGACTCGGCCGTCCGTATCGTCTATCGCGGCGGCACCCCCGACGAAATGGTGGTCACCTGTCAGGACGGGCGCTCACAGCTCAAGAACAAAGAAAAAGCCATGGGCGTGCTCCGCGCACGGTTGTTTGCCATCAAAGAAGAAAAACGCGCCAAAGCCGTCGGTGAATCACGCTTAGCACAGGTGGGTACGGGTGAACGCGCCGAAAAAGTGCGTACCTACAACTTCCCCCAGGATCGCTTGACCGACCACCGCATCGGCCAGAACTTCTCGAACATCCCTGGTATGCTCGACGGTGATATCGACAAACTCATCGACGCGTTGACCGTCTATGACAACGCCGAACGGCTCCGAGCCGTAGGCGTCGACGCGTAGCACGCTACTCGCATTGGCACACCACCTTCGTTGAAACGCAGGTTGCGGCGAAGGTGGTTCTGTGTATATTAATTGCAGAAAAACGTCCCAATATAGTTGCATCCTTAGTCTGTTTTCACAAAACCAATCCGCTGTTTTGTTGTAGTATTACATAATTACGAAGAAAGGATTATTCATGAAAAATGCGCTTAGACAACTAAGATTCTTATTCAGCACGGGGGTTATCTGCAGTATTGTGATTATGCTTGTGCTTCAGCAACCTTTGGTACATGCAGCGACCATCACTGGAGGAGAAGGGAACGATCGTTTGATAGGGACGGCTGCTTCGGACACTATATTCGCACGAGATGGTGATGATTATATTGACGGCAGACGAGGAGATGATGTATTGAAAGGGGGAGAAGGAAAAGACACGATTTTTGGGGGGGAAGGCGAAGATTATCTTTTAGGCGAAGAAACTTGTAACGTTGTTGACACCACGAAGCATGCAAATGACGATGTTATGGATGGCGGTGAAGGTATGAATTTTTTCTATTCACGCTATGGTGATGATGTGATTCGTGGTGGTAGTTCAATAGATGGTGTAGAGGCATTTGGATGTGGAACACGAAAAGACAAAACATATGATCGAAATGTTGATATTTCAACCGGTGCAGGAAACGACTGGGTCAGTATTATTACTCAATATAGCTCTGTGCGAACGGGTGCAGGAAATGATACGGTCAGAGGAACAGCGGGTTTTATTGATCTTGGTGATGATGATGATGTATTTGAAATAACCGAGTGGGGTTTAACCTTAAGTGATTTTCCAGCTGATGTCACAGGAGGAAATGGAAAAGACAAACTAAATTTAGTGGATTTGTCGGGAACTATTTTGAAACTGAGTGGCTTCGAACTAATTACTGCTGCACAAACTGACTTTATGCTAGATGAAGTGAATAATGTAGAAGGTGGCATGATTACCATTACCGCAAAAAATGTTGATGCAAGTAAATTAGTCGGTGTGATACTAAAATGCAAAGTCAGTGAATCTGCTTCTGGTGCGAATCTAAATGACATCATGAACGGTAGCAATAACGCAAATACATTTACCGGAAACGCCGGAAATGACATAATCAATGGGGGTGATGGCCGTGACATCGCGATTTATTCAGGCAACACTACTGATTATACGGTCATCGAAAAAGCATACAACACGTTTGAAGTGACTGATAATCGTGCTGATAGCCCCGATGGCACAGACACCATCATTGACATCAACGTGCTACAGTTTGCCGATGGAGTGACTTCCATTTCGATTCCTGGTTTGCGTATCATCGGTGACAATACGGCAGAGGAGATAAACGGCGGAACGAACTCTGACTATTTGGACGGAGCGGGCGGGAACGATATGCTTTTCGGAGATGCCGGGAACGATACGATTCTCGGAGGTATAGGTGATGATCAATTGACTGGAGGAACAGGTGACGACAGTATCGATGGTGGGACAGGCGTAGATACAGTCGACTTTGCATTGAGTGGCACTCTTGCTGTGAATCCTGTAACGGTCAATATGACAACTGGGACTGCAAGTGGGGCAGCTATCGGTATCGATAGTCTCAAAAACGTAGAGAACATCCGTGGGTCAAATTCAAATGACATTTTGACGGGAAACAGCGGGAATAACAGTTTAACAGGTGGTGGCGGGAACGATATAATGACTGGAGCAGCTGGCCGCGATACCTTGACCGGTTCAGGAGGGGCAGACCGTTTTGTGTATACCACGCTGAGCGACACGAAAATAGGTATAACTCAACGTGACATTATCACTGATTTCAATGCAACAAACTCGGACAAGATTGATCTATCGTTTATTGACGCATATTCCAAAACGTCAGGTAATCAAGCATTTACGTATATTGCAAGTTCCTCGTTCAGCGGATTGAAAGGCGAGGTCCGTTTTGAAAATGGAATCCTGCAGATCAATACGGGAAGCGATCGGGTAGCCGACATGGAGATTGAACTTCGTGGAATAAAGTCCTTTGCTGCCGGAATGCTAATTCCGTAGACACAATTTGTATTGTCTATGTCGTAGTTCACAATTCTGTCTACGCAAAATCCTTTGTTGAGGATAAGAAACCAGCGCATCCTGTAACAGCAGCTGCGCTGGTTTTTTGTGTACATTCTTGCGCGAATTCACACGTAGCAAAATCTGAATGTGAAAATTTTCTAGCACATACAACGAGAAATTACCCGCCTCTTTTTCTATTTGTCATCCCCAAAAAACACGAGTATAGTGTATACATCATGCACACTGCTCCGTCACGACATATCCTGCGCCAACGCCTCCGGCAGTTGATTCTCATGCGCGAGACCGGCCCCAAACGGCCTGCTTGGCATCTCCGCCGCATGCAACTCATTTGGGGTTTGCACGATGCATTGGCGGCACTCGACGGCGGATTGACGCCGGAATTCCCGCAAACCCTGGTAGCATACATGCGCGAAGGAACGCCTGATTTTGTCCGACAATTCAAAGAATTTTCTACAGAATCGAACGACTCGAAGGCAGCCATCGATCGTGCTGCCGAATGGGTCGCCCGCTGGGGTCGGCAACGGAACTGGGAATTAACCCGCTGGAAGGATGCGTCCGCCCCCGATAGTGTTTCGTTCCGTATCTTGGGCAAAGCTGGTCCGCGCATCCTCTTGGTGGGGCACCATGACGACACCGCTGTGGTCGCACGCGCCGGTATTATCGCAGCGATGACTGCCATGGCGGCACTCGAAGAATGTGGTGGACTGGGCGATATTGGGTGCATCACCCTCCTCAGCGGGGGGGATGGTACGACAGACCGACGGGTATTGTACAGCGCAGTGGCAGAGCTCGGTCTGCGCCATGATTGCGTGGTTCATCTCGGGGCAATACCACATGGAGCCGTACACATCAGCGCTACTGCAAAGCAATTCGACGTCTGTGCGTCCCTGCTCCAGCAATTGAGTCTGGCAGTGGGTGTCGAAGCGCGCGAGATCTCGGCTATCACCCTGGCGCATGAACCAATTTTGCACCTTCCGGGCGTGACAGGATTGGGTCCCGCACAGGATGATACGCCGCTCGGAATCGACGAGCAGTCGATTGCACCGCAGACGGCGTTGCTTGCCCTCTTCTGTGCCCGTTACGCGACAGTTTTCGCCCACTGAAAAAGGAGTCACACATGGATGCAGCTCGCATCGTCGCACACCTCGAGCCACAGCTCCCACGCTATATCGCCGAGCTCACCGAATTGTGTGGCATCGAATGCCCGTCCGAATCACGCCTGGGTGTCAACGTGGCCGCTGGATGGGTCCTCGATTGGGCGTCGAAAAGGCATTGGACCGTCCGCCAATGGCCCGACGATGTCGCAGGTGCGACGATTTCGTTGACGCTGTACGGCACTGGAACGACACGGATTATTTTGGCGGCGCACCTCGATACGGTCTACCCCGTCGGTACAGCAGCCGAACGGCCGGTCCGCATCGAAGGCAATACGCTCTACGGTCCCGGTTCGGCCGATAACAAAAGTGGACTCTTGTCTGCTCTGTATGCCATGGCTGCCCTCGAGGACTGTGGCGCACACGATACCTTTGGGTGTATCACACTGATTTGTGGCGGCGATGAAGAGACCGACATGCGCGTGTCGCGGCTCTGTTTTGCAGAACTCGCACCCGCCCACGACGTCGCGTTGGTGCTCGAGGCAGGCCGCGAAAACGGCGACATCGTCTCTGCGCGTAAAGGCGGCGGAAATTTCTTCTTCGATGTGACCGGCAAAGCCGCGCATGCCGGCGTCGAACCCCATAAAGGGGCTAACGCCATCGTCGAGCTCGCCTACCAGATGATTGCCCTGCACGCCCTCAATGGCATGCGGCCAGGGATGACCCTCAATGTGGGTGTCACCAGTGGTGGGACGGTGTCCAACAGCGTACCCGCCGAAGCACGCGCCAAAATCGACGTCCGTATTACCGATCCTGCTGATCGTGATGCAGTCAGTGATGCAATCCGAGCCATTGCCGCAACCCCTACCATCCCCGGCACCTCGACGGTTGTCAGCGGTGGGATTACCACTCCAGCAATGGCCTGTACCCCACAGATAGCCGCGTTGGTAACCGTCGCCAAACGTGCCGCAGATGAGCTGGGATTCAGCATCAACGACGCCCATACAGGCGGAATGTCCTATGCCAACTACTTTGCCGAACTGGGGTTGCCGGTCCTCGATGGGCTCGGTCCGGTAGGCGGCAACGACCATAGCCCCGGCGAGTACATCCTCGTCGACAGCATCATCCCCCGCACCGCCTTACTGGCGCTGTTGATGACGCGTCTTTAGCACTACGGAGCTGATGTATTCGGTTCTGCACCGCGCCCGGACTCGGGCGCGGTGTTGTTGTCTTGGCGGAGTGCCAACCAGAGCGGTAACCCTGCCGATACCCCGATACACAGGGTGGCGATGACAATTATGATGCGTTTGCGCCAAGTCAAATCTGCACTCGCAGTCAGGAGCACTATGGCACTGACAAGCACATCGATGACAAAGAACTGACTCACCCGGTTGGCCCACGCTTCTTCGAAAAACAACGCGAGATTCAATCCATGGAGCATCACCCATGGACCAAACACCGCCAACGGTGCGATGATCCCCACTACTGCGAAGAAGAGGAAGCGCGTTTTTTTCATCAGACGTTCCTTTGCATGTACATCAGCGTTGCTGGCGAATCGCCTTGGAGATACCGGCAACCCCGAGCACAATCGGGATAACGGTCAACAACGACAAGTAGTCTTGGTACGTGACGAGGAGCTGCATGCCGTGTTCGATTGCAGCAGACCACGAGATACCGTCGCTCAGGAACACACATACCACATACCCGAGCCCGATGATGCCCAACAAAAGCATGGGTGCGAGTATGGCTCCCAGCACGCCCGTGAGTATCGTCCAGGTGCGGTTCATGCTGCCTCCGATGGGGCTGGTACGTCATACGTCCGTGTCAGCAGATAACTCACACCACCGATGACAATCATGGTGACGCCGGCGACCATCATCCAATTGTTGACACCCAACCACGCTGCAGTCGGACCCGACACCATCATCCCGATTGGGGCGGCCATGCTCATCAGACTGGTGATAAAGGCAATCACTTTGCCGAGGTGCTGCGCTGGCACACTGCGCTGGATATATGCTGTAAATGGAATGTTGAAGCCCATGCCGCTCATCCCCATCACCACCACGCAACCACAGAATATCCAAAACGCATCAGCGGGCAATGCCCCGGCGAGCAATGCACTGATGCCCAATGTTGCATTGGCAAGGGCAATCATCAAGAACTGCCGTTTGAACCCGCCGGTGAGTCCGATGAGCATCGCCCCGACCAGCATCCCGGTTGAAAACGCCGTCTGGACGAGTCCACTCTGCCAGGCCGTGCCGTTGAAATAGTTTTTGACGAGCAACGGGAGCAACGAACCAATCGGCATAAAGGTAATGGTGGCAATCAGCATCGGGATGGCCAAGCGCGACAACGGAACGTTTTGGCGAAAAGTGTCATACCCTACCCGCCAATCGGCCCACACCGTCGTAGCGCGTGGAGCGATGGGTGCAGACCCTCCGAAGCGCGCACCGGCCATGGTTGCGACGGCGATGAGCGCACCGATGACATCGATGAGCAGCACCGCTTCGATGCGCAGTTGACTCATGAGCAATGCACCGAGCATCGGCCCGACCATGGTCCCGGCCGAGTTCACCAGTTGCATCAACCCGCCGACACGCGTGAGTTCTTCGGAGGGCACGATGAGGGGCATAGCCGCTTGCATCGCCGGTTTGTGGAACGTGTCACCCAATGCCCGCACAAATAATGCCACATAGACGACCGTCAACGATGCGTACCCACTGACAAAGCAGAGTGCCAGTACCAGACTTGCACCTGCAGTCATGCTATCGGCCAGCATGATAATGCGTTTGCGCGGGTAGCGGTCGATCCAGACCCCGGCAATCATCCCAATCAACGCCTGTGGCAAGAGCCCGACGATACTGGCGATGGTCAACGCCCACGCCGACCCGGTCTCGACCGTGATCCACCAGATCATCGCGAACTGTACCGCACTCGAGCTGATAATCGACAGTGTTTGACCAATATAAATGCGCCAAAACGTGGTGTGCCAGGCAGTGTTCAGACTCATTTCGTTCGCCCCTCTCCAAGCTGCGCGACTACCTCGGCACACTGGGCAGCGCCACGTTCTTGGGCTATCTGTTCGCCCAAGCGGGCTGCGGCTGCGCGCATCTGTGGATCGGTCGTCTGCCCGATCGCTGCTGCCAGTTTGGCAACGGTCAAGCGTTTGCGCGGGATCGGGGCTGGCCCGACGCCCAAGTCATGCACACGATGCCCCCAGGCGAATTGGTCATTGGCAAAGGGCACGACGATGTTGGGGACTCCCGCACGCAAGCCCGCCGCCGTCGTCCCCGCGCCACCGTGGTGACAGACCGCTGCCATGCGCGGGAAGAGCCACGTGTGCGGGACTGCAT
>JBJONV010000039.1:0-8334 GCA_046051665.1 Chloroflexota bacterium | reverse complement strand
AAACAAGGACTCGATGTCGTGCTCATTGAACGAGTCCATCCCGCACATGGCGCTACCGGACGCAATGGCGGCTTCATCGGCACCGGAGCCGCAGAAGGGTATCTCGGTTCGATCAACCGCCTCGGTAAAAAAGCTGCGCAACACATCCACGAATTGACACTGCTCAATGCTCGGTTGGCACGGGAGCTCATCTCCTCCGAAGGGATAGACGCACACTTCCGCGAGCCCGGGACCATTAACCTGTCAATCTCGGCCCAAGATCACGCCGAAGCAGCAGCGGGTGTGGCTGCACGCCGCGCAGACGGGTACCCAGGTGAATTGCTCGATCGCGCAGCTGTGCAAAGTATGGTCAATACGCCACTCGGTGAAGAAATCGTCGGTGCTGCCTATATCCCCGGGCACGCCATGATTCACTCGGGGCGACTGGTACGTGGAATTGTCGATGCCGCCATCCGCCACGGTGCAAAGTTGTCGATCGCGACCGTCGAACGCATCGAACAACGCGATGGACACCCTCTAGTCATTACCGACAAAGGAACCATTGCAGCACAATCTGTCGTCCTCGGTTTGAATGCATGGAGCCG
This sequence comes from Chloroflexota bacterium, assembly GCA_046051665.1. GTDB lineage: Bacteria > Chloroflexota > Chloroflexia > Chloroflexales > Roseiflexaceae > UBA965. The sequence goes on along the minus strand of JBJONV010000039.1, from coordinate 7,750 downwards.
TCAGATTGCCCCAGCGCTCAACGGGATCATTACCCCGGTGCGTGGCCAAATATTGAATACCGCACCGACCAAACCGGTCTTTGCCCAAGGCATGGGGACCGATTTGACCCCGACGGGAGAATACTGGCAACAGACTCTCGATGGCTCGATTGTGTTGGGAGGGATGCGTGCGGTCGCAGCCAACAAAGACGAAAATCTCTACGATATCGGCATTACCGACGACGTCCAAAATGCCCTCGATAGCGTGTTGCCTCGGTTGTTCCCTGCCCTGAAAGACCTACCAGTCACCCGTCGATGGGCCGGGTTGATGGGGTTCACGCCAGACTATGTCCCCGTCGTCGACGCCATGCCGGAAATGCCTGGTGTCTGGGCAGGTGGCGGATTTTGTGGCTCGGGTATGCCATTCGGCTTTATGGTAGGAAAGTACCTCGCACAAGCTGCTGTCGAAATGCGCACACCGGCCGAGATCGCACCTCTGAGCATCAACCGACCAACCCTCAAAAAGTAGCATCGATTCGGTACCGCGATACCTCACAGTAAACACACCCATTGCGTGGCGTAGACCTGCAATGGGTGTGTACTTTTGATAACCGGGTGAGACCCTGTATCAGCTTGGCATTTTTCCGCTTTTTTCCCTGTTACACGGTCAACCTATAGACACGACGGGCATTGCCGGCCCAGAATTTTTCTTTTGCACTGGCAGAGAGCTGGTCCGTAAGCATATCAACGGTATCGACCCACGCACGGTATGTGGTCGACTGCAGAGAGACCGGCCAGTCTCCGCCGAATAGCACGCGATCCTCACCAAAGACATCAAAGACATGGTCGGCGTACGGGCGCAGGTCATCGATGGTCCAGCCCTGATGATCTGCTTCGGTGGTCATACCACTGAGTTTACACACGATGTTGGGAAGGGCTGCCAGTGCTTTGATATCACGCTTCCATGGCTCAAGCAGGCCGAGTTTAATGTCTGGTTTGGCAATGTGATCGAGTATAAACGACACCTGCGGTGCCTGTTGGACGAGCTGGATGACCGCTGGCAGTTGGTGATGGAAAATACAGATATCAAAGCTCAAATCGTAGTCTGCCAAGGCTTGCACCCCTGCGACGACATTCGGGCGTGCAGCATACATCGGATCAGACTCCCCTTGGAAGAGGCGTCGGACTCCTTTGATTCGTGGACCAATCGCCCGTAACGCAGCATAGTAGGCGCGCGCTTGGAGCCCGTATTCCACCGGCGCAGCAGCCACAATGCCCTTGATTTGCGGCATCTGAGCGGCAAGCTCGTTTATCGCTGCGGCCTCGAGGTAGCTATATGGAGCATCAACTGCAACTTCGAGGTAGACACACGCTGCCACATCGACACCTGCGCTGTGCTGGGCATATTCTGCTGCCATGAATGTGTGGTTGAGGGTCGTGTTGTCATCGAGCCACGAAATCCGGAAGTGCGCTGGATCCCAGAGGTGGAGATGCGTATCGACGATGGCGCATGGTGGCATAGACGAACCTTTCGATGTGTGGGAGGATGTGGTGTGCATCATCCTAACATACTCAGATTTATGGCATAATACTTATGTTTGTTGAGTAAGTTTATGAAGTTATATCGATAGGACAACACAATGACTGCAGAGACGATACAAGCATGGCGTGACGAGCAAGAGAAAAGCCTCCGCGCCGACAATAGTTGGTTGACGGTCGCAGGGTTGTTTTGGCTCAATGAAGGGCCAAACACGGTTGGTTCTGCTGAGGGCAACGACCTTGTCTTCCCTGCTGGTTCATGCCCCGCCACCTTAGGGACGTTCCACCGGAGCGGCACCACGGTGACCTTCAGCGCAGCACCAGGAGTGCAATACACCATCAACGGGAGCGCACCCAAATCCGGTCCGTTGCAGGTAGACGGTGACGGCAAATACACCCCCGACACCATCGAACACGGGAAGCTGAGCTTCTTTGTGGTGACGCGTCAAGAGCGGATCGGCATCCGATTGCGCGACAACGATAGTCAGGCACGCCGCGATTTTACCGGTCGTGTGTGGTACCCGTTCAATCCTGCATACGTCGTCGAGGCGAACTTTACCCCAGCTACCAACAATCGCACCATTTCGATCCAAAATATCTTGGGGTACTACGAAGACACCCCCAGTGCTGGTACATTGACATTCACTCTCGACGGACAGAAACATACGCTCGAAGCAATCGACGGCAAAGGGTCGTTGTTTATTATCATGCGTGACAAAACGAGTGGTCACGAGACGTATGGCGCGGGACGATTTCTTTTTGCGGCGGCCGCAGTAAACGGCGTGACCACGCTGGACTTCAACAAAGCCGTGTGCCCTCCCTGCGCGTTTACCCCGTACGCAACCTGCCCGATGGCTCCACCGGCGAATCATTTGCAGATTGCCGTTCCCGTCGGCGAAAAATACGTCGGTGAACACCACTAGATCGGACCCGCATGTCGCTTGCATCGTACCAACACGTTTATCACCCACCCACTGAACACGGGTTGCCCACCATCCTGGTGCTGCACGGCACGGGTGGTGACGAGAACGATTTACTTCCACTTGCACGGCATATCGCACCGGGTTGTGGGTTATTGAGTCCGCGTGGCAATGTATCGGAGCGTGGCATGCCACGGTTCTTCCGGCGCTTTGCCGAGGGGGTGTTTGACCTGGCCGATGTGCAACTCCGTGCTGCCGAATTGTCGGCGTTTGTGCGCAGTGCAGCCACCGATTACGGCTTTGCGGCCAACAATATCTATGCGCTGGGGTACTCGAATGGCGCGAACATTGCCAATGCGGTGCTCCTCACTCAGCCGACGACACTGCGCGGGGGGATGTTGCTGCGCAGTCAATTGACGTTTGTACCTGAGGTGTTGCCATCGTTGGCCGGCAAAGCAGTGCTGTTGAGCTCTGCTACCCATGACCAACTCATCAGTCAGGCCGAAAGTACGCAATTGTACAACACCCTCCAAACGGCCGGCGCGCAGGTGAGTATCGCCTGGCAAGATGCGACACACGCGCTTATCAAAAGCGACATCGAAATGGCCGCGAGTTGGTGGAATGCATTGGTAGCCTAAACATCTCTTTGTTCATCGTCAAACACCGCTCCGCATAACTGCGGTGCGGTGTTTTTGTGAGTGAGCATCGTGAATGAAGTACGGGAAAACGATGTTTTGCCCAGGTGCGACGAGGGACGAATTGCTGTTCATCCCTCTATCACCACAACGGACTCGTAACCGACTAAGGAGTTCCACGTTAAACAGTCGCCTCACACACCCACACCACATCGGGCTGGAGCCACGCTGGCGCGTAGCGGGCATTTGCCAACGACAATGGCAGTACTTCCTCTGCAAGTGCTATCCCCAATGCATGATGTAGATAGTGACGGCGCGCGATAATGACACGCCACAATTCGGGATCCTGGGCTGCAATTGCGGCACGCAATGGCGCATCAGCGATTGCTACGGTGTCTTCACAATTGAGTGCCGTACCCGTCGGCGTCTGACTAGGGATGATATCGCACTGGATGAGCATGCCCGAACGGATGGGATCATCTGAACCGGGCCGAATCGGTGTATGACACCACTCGTCGACACTCCCCAAATGACCCGGGTTCAGCGCTGGTTCGTACGGAGCACCAGCAAGGTGATGCATCACCGTGGCATGCACGTCGCCACCACGGACGCCGACGCGCAGTGATTCGTACCAGGCCTTTTGGGTTTGCATATATGGCGCAACGTAGGTATCGAGGTAGCTCGCATCCACATGCGATGCCAATACTCCAGCGCGGCAACACAATCCACCACGGAACCCGACAGCCGTTGTAATGGCATCTTGGTGTTGTAGCACGCGCATGCTCGGTGAACGCAATCCGACGACGTGAGTCTGACTGCCCGACAACATCATGTGACACGACATCGGGTCGCCTTCGTATTGCATCTGTGCTGCTGCCTGATGCTCGCTCATGCCTGGGCGTGTCGCCCGGACAATCCGATCAACGGCAATGGCGGCGCGTTGTGCACCCCAGGCAAAACTGACGAGTTGGGCGGCATCGTTGTTGCTCCGTAAGCCGTGGGTCGGATGCGTCATACAGTGCGTCACATCGCGTATGGTGGCAGACCCGTCACATGCCTTGCGGATGGCAGCCAAGAGCATCGCAGGCACATACGCCGGCTCGGTATCATCTTGTTCAACGGCTTCGAGGTACTTCCAACCTACCACACCAACGGTCGCACCTGCGGTGAATCCGATAGTCTGCAAGACAGCACTCAAGCGTGGGTGTTTTGTGCGATCTTGACCCATCAGACCGAGGCTCTGGGCGAGATGGACCTCGAGGGCAGGACCAAACATCGACACATAGCCGAGACCTTCGTTGCCCACGATAAACGCATGCTTTGGACCGAGCACCAGGATGGCTTCTTCGAAGCGTGGATCAAAATTGGTCAGAAACGTCAAATCAGCACTGTGTTCACGGTCGCCGTAAACGACAACCCAATCACACCCTGCAGCAGCTTTGAGTGCATTGCAACGTGCTTCATACAGGGATGCGGGGAGTGCTTGCGGGGCAGTAGTAGTCATGAACATCGGCATCGGGCGGTAGGCAAGCATGCATGAACTCCTTGTGTGCGTGTATGCCACTACTATACCAAGTTGTAGCGTACCAGTTCCCAAAGGAAGTTCCTCATGGCAATGCGGAGTTTATCTCTGCCCATCGATTCACCGGCGAACACAACCTGAGGCGTCGATTGGTACAGAAAAAAACACAGACTGCACACAGCAGAAACCGCATACGAATGACATCGAATCCATCACGGATGTTGACGTTATGATTTCGCAGATTATTTCGGTATCGAAACAAACCAAACAGGTAGAGTGACGGTGGTATAGTTGACACATATCGGTTTTTGAGTGGAGCACGCTATGCCACAGCATCGTTGGAACAACACAGACGCACAGGCAATGCCTGCACTCGACGGACTCGTCTACCGCAGTCGATTGTTGGGTAGCGACCGTAGCGTCGTGAACATATTTGGCGGCAACACCAGTGCCAAAACGCAGGAAGTCGACCACACGGGCAAACAGGTCCAAGTCTTGTGGGTCAAAGGCTCGGGCAGCGATGTTGCGAGTATCACCGAAGGCGGCTTTGCGGCATTGCGTATGCCGGATATCGCGCCACTGATGGGCCGTGCCGCGATGAGCGACGAAGAGATGGTCGCCTACCTCAACCGCAGTACGTTTTTGGTTGACCGCCCACGCCAGAGCATCGAGACATTGCTGCATGCATTCATCCCAGCAGCGCATGTCGACCACACGCATCCCGATGCGGTCATCAGTCTTGCATGTGCCGCCGATGGCCTGGCACTATGCCGCAAACTCTGGGGCGACCGCATGGTGTGGGTCGATTACATCCGACCCGGTTTTACGCTGTCGAAGCAAATCGGCGAAGGTGTCATCAATAACCCCAAAGCAGACCTGGTTGTCATGGGCAAACATGGTCTGACCGTATGGGGCAACACCAGTGCCGAGGTCTATGCACAGACCATCAAGGTCATCGGTGAAGCAGAAGAATTCATCACACACACCCGCAACGGCCGCGTGATTTTTGCAGGGAGTGCCGTCCCCGCCATTGCCGAAGCAGACCGCACAGCAACCTGGTCAGCAGTATTGCCGGCGTTGCGCGGGTTGTTGTGTGCGCAAGGCAGCCAAATCGTGCAAATCGACAGTTCCCCTGAGGTCTTGGCCTGTATCGGGAGTACTGGGGCAGCGCAATTCACGCAGATTGGGGCAGCGTGTCCGGATCATTTGGTGCACACGAAGCGCTTACCGATGTTTGTCGACTGGCAGCCCAGTGCTGGTGTCCCTGCACTCATCAGTGCGTTACAGAGCGGTGTCACCGACTATGTCACCGCGTATACGGCATATTTCGACGTACATAAGAGTCCCGATGACGTGATGATGAACCCGTTCCCTCGTATCATCCTCATTCCCGGATTGGGTGTCGTGACCGCCGGTGCCGACGCACAAGCTGCTGACATCAGCAATCAACTCTACCACCGCGCCGTGGCGGTCATTAGCGGGTGTATGGCAGTGGGTGAATACACGAGTTTGAGCGCTGCCGAAGCGTTTGCAATTGAGTACTGGCCACTCGAGCAATACAAACTCAAACTCAAACCAGCACCACGCGAGCTGGCAGGCAAAATCGCCATTGTGACTGGGGCAGCAAGCGGGATCGGTCGAGCAACAGCCCGCCGGTTGGCTGCAGACGGTGCGCACATTGCGATTTTCGACATCAATCTTGCCGGTGCCCAAAAAGTCGCCCAAGAACTCAACGATACCTACAAGATGCGCCGCGCCATTGCGGTGCATTGTGATGTTACCAACGAAGCCGCAGTCATCGCAGCCATGGAACAGGTCGTCCTGGCATTCGGCGGGCTCGACATTGTCGTCAATAATGCCGGTTTTGCGATAGCCAAGCCAGTCACCGAGACGACGGTCGATGATTGGGACAAAATGCTGAATGTACTCGGCAAGGGCTACTTCCTCATTTCCCGCGAGGCATTCAAAATCTGGCAAAAACAAAAAGCGGGCGGTTCGTTGGTGGTCATTGCCAGCAAAAACAGCGTCATGGCGAGCAAAGGGAATGTCGCCTATAGCGCCGCCAAAGCTGCCGAGTTGCACATGGCACGCTGTCTCGCCGAAGAAGGCGGCCCGATTGGCGTGCGTGTCAACACCGTCCTACCGGATGCCGTGCTCGAGGGCAGTGGTATCTGGGACCAAGGCTGGCGCGCTGCACGTGCCGCCGGGTACGGTATCAAACCCGAAGAACTCGAAGATTTTTACAAAGCACGCACGGTCCTCAAGGTGAACGTGCGCCCCGAAGACATCGCCGAAGCAGTCAGTTATTTTGCGGGACCACGCGGCAGTCGCACCACGGGTGGGATGATTACCGTCGATGGCGGTGTGACAGCGGCCTACGCCCGCTAAAACGAAGGAGCGTCTATGTCAACACTCCGGATTGGAATCATTGGCTGTGGGGGTATCGGCAAAACCCACCTCAACGCCTGGATAGCGGCCGGTTTCACCCCTGTGGCATTGTGTGACACGACCCCCGGCGCCGCTCAGGCGTTGGTCGGCGAGACGGGTGCACAGGCATACGAGGATGTGGCGACATTCTTGGCTGATGCCCTACTCGACATCGTGAGCATTTGCACACCACCAAGCACCCACTGCGCGTTGGCGGTACAGGCACTCACCGCCAAAGTGCATGTCTTGGTCGAAAAGCCCATGGCCCCAACCGTAGCCGAGTGCAACACCATGATTGCTGCTGCCGATCGTGCCAATCGGCTGCTGAGCGTGGGGTTGTGCCATCGCTTCCAACCGCACATCCAAGTCATGCAGCAATCGATTCAGGAAGGGCTCATCGGCACGCCGATGATGTTTCGGAACCGCTTTGCGGGCGTGTTACCGTCGGTCGAGACACGCTGGTTTAGTGATCCTGCGCTCGCTGGCGGTGGGGTAATCATGGACACCTGCGTCCATTCGGTCGACCTCTTCCGCTTATTGTTTGGCGATGTCCGACGCGTCCAAGCCAGCGCGACAACACGTGCGACAGACCTAGGGCCTGCGTTACGGGTCGAAGATACCGCGATTCTGACATTGACCAGCCTTGATGGTGTCATTGGCGTCATCGAAGCGAGTTGGCGCACCCCACCCGGTGAATGGAGTGTGTCGGTCTATGGCACCAGCGGGAC
>JBJONV010000038.1:0-3953 GCA_046051665.1 Chloroflexota bacterium | reverse complement strand
ATGGTGCTGTCAAATCGAGTTTTCATTTTGGTCCAGACCGACCCCGGTGCATCGTCCCGCCGGGGTTGACCTGCGGTCGGCGCGACCCATCGTGGCCTGCGTGTCGTGTCGAGCGCCGGGTGGGTCGTGGCTGAAGGGCGTTCGCCACGTCCCGCATCGGCGCTACAGTGGTGCAACCAGGGTGCGCTTTTTTCTAGAGTGCTGCGGCGTAAGTGGCAGGCTCGCTGGGGTGGTCGTGGGGATCGAGGGGGAGGCAACCGGCTTGGAGGAGCAGGGCATAGGTCGGGGTGAGGCGCGGGATGGGCGGCACATACAGAATCATGCCGTCGCGGCCGCGTGAGAGCAGGACGCGGTAGGCATTGAGCCGCAGTTTGCGGGGGTCGCGGGCGTGCGAGCGACTGCTGATGGCGGTTTGCCAGGCGCCATTGGCGTACCAGACGTCGTCGCCCCAACAGACGATGGGCATATCGAGCTCGAGACCCTGGCATTGGAACTCGGTCGCCACGCTGGTGAGCTGTCGGCACGAGTGCGGCGATGCTGCATCGTCGTTGAACCATGGCCCCTCACGGAGCATACGGTTGACTTGGAACTCGTTGGGGACGCCGAATTGCATGAGACACTTGGCTTTGGAAGATGCTACTAGGCCGTAGCGCTTGTCGGGTGCGTCGGCATAGCGGGTGGCGACGTAGGATTTGGCGGTCGCAAGGTCGCGGGTGAGGTAGAGCGTATACCCCTGTTCACGCATTGACTGCGCGTACGCGTTCAATTGTGGGAATGTTGTGGGCATCGCTGCGGTAGGGCCGTCCTCAACCAACCGCGCAGTGGTTTGATTGAGGAGCAGGGCAACCCAATTTTGTACGTCTGAGGCAACATGGGCGCGAAGGGATACATCAAGGTCGAGTCGTGCGTGCGCTACGACGTGTACTGCACTCGAGAAGACGGACGCCAAGCGGGGCGGCGCATGCGCAATCCAGCGTGTCCCGTACTGCTCAGAGACGAATGCAAGGGCGTCATCCCATTGCGTCAAACCCGCTTCCTCGCCAAGATGGATTTCTTGACCCTGTCCAATCAACGCAATCATCATCGCCCAATCTGACTGGCGACTCCCAATGATGAGGAAGTCGTCGGGTTCGGATCGTGAGGTATTTCTTTTTTCTGCGGAACGTGCTGCATCCCAAGCACGCTGTGCCTCATCGTAAATGATGATGTGTTCTTGCGGCAACCGTCCATTCGGACGTGTGTATTCCTTGAGGAAGCCATGCACGTCTTGGACAAACACACGATTTTTGAGCGCATGTTGCAACACTTTGACCAGTGGTCCGTTCCCACTCAGCATCACCGCGTCGTGACTGCCACGCTGTTGTTGCGCAATGTACTCATAGACAAATCGGATACCGACCAGTGTCTTCCCTGCTCCCGGAACACCGGTCAAAAAGAGGATATGGCGCTCGTGCCGCGCTTCGGCTTGTTTGGCTACGTCCATCGCGTACGCAAGGGCGTCATTGATTCCGCTACTGGCTGCTTGCCGTATCTGAGGAAAAGGCTCGTGGCGGAAGATTATTCGCGCGGCATCCACCAGTGACGGGAGTGGTTGATATTCGCCATCCACCCAGTTCGCAAGTGTATCAGTTCTGCGCTGACCACGGGTGTGCATCGTCGAAATCACATCGGCAAGGAAGTTGCCGGACACAATTTGTACGGTCCCCTGTGCCAAGCGGATGTTTTGTCCGCGTGCAAGCACCAGAATGGGAACAACCGCTCCCTTGTACACATCTGTGGCGCTGTGATATGCCACTAAATCGCGTACGTAGGCACGTACCTGATCGACATGCCCAGTTTCGATATATGCATACCCTTTGAATTCCATCACAAACATGGCAGTATTGGTCAATACAATCACATCGGGACGTCGACCGCGTTCACGGGGGAGTTCATATTCGAACACGATATACCACGACGTCGCAGTAGGATGCAACAACTTTATGTCTACAAGATTTTTCTGCATTATCTTGTATGTATCTACCCACGCAGTCATATGACTATCGTTCGCGTGTTCTCCGGTACATTGGTAATAATGTGCCTGGAGCGATTCGACGATGTCTTGTTGAGGCGTTTGGAGAAAATCAGCAACGCTGCCTGCCCAGCCGTAATTTGTGCCTGACATCGATCTTCTTTCACGCTTACGTAATGTGTAGCGCGATTATAGAAACAATACCCAAAAAGATCAAATAAAAAACCCGTCGCGGCGTCTTCCTCGCCACGACGGGTCTGCATTGAAAAGCCCGGGAACTACTCCTATGGCGCAAACATGATGTAAAAGACCATGCCTTCGTTGGCTGCGACGTCCTCCGCGAGATACGACCAATCATCACTGGTGATGACATCGCTGCCCACCACGATGACCACGACACGTTGCGTCCCTTTGGTATAGGCAGCGCGTTGGGCACTGTAGAAGGTGTCAAACCTTTCTTCGGCTGCATAGCCCGCTGCCACAAACGCCCGATCGAGGTCGGATACGATGTCTGCATTCGTCCCCGTCCGGGCATAGGCGGTACTATACGCTTCTCGATTCTCTAACCCCAGGTACGCATTGGCGGTCTGCGCATCGTAGGTGACCGCACCTTCTGGCGCACTGGGGAGGCTCGCCCACCAACTGGGCCGGGCGACATCCGGGTCGGGCGCGCAGGCAGTGGAGTTGTCGGGCAACGTCAGATCAACCAACAGCGCATACGCGATATCGTCGATACAGGTTGCACTCGTCAGCGCCGTATGCCCTTCGCCGCTGTAGGTGACCAGGCGCGCATTGGGGCCGAGGTCGGTGGTCATTTTTTCGGCCCAACGCATCGGCGTGGCAGGATCATTGAAGCCACCGATGACGACCATGGGCACATCGTTTGCATTGCCGATCGGGCTGACCGGTGGTGGAGTGAGAAGCGTATAACAATCATCCTCGGCTGCCAGGTCGGCGGCGTTCGCATCACGGGTGAAGCGTGGCGAAATGGCGCGCATTTTGGCCAACAACGCTTCTGCATCGGGAACGGCGTCGTACACAATGCCACTGGCACACATAATCAGCGGGAAGGCGCTCTCGGAAGAGCTATAGTGTCCATCTTCGTCGCGTTCATCGAACGTATCGACGATATACCACAACCGTTCGGTATCACCCTGCTCGGCTTCGGCGAGGGCAAGCCCGAGCTCGGGCCACCACGATTCGCCATACAGGGCATTGTGTGTGGCGTCTTCAATGGTACGCTGGTTGGCGACCCGTCCGTCATCTGCAGTGACGGGATTGTCGTCATACTGTTGCCAGAGTGCATCCCAGCGCGCACTGACGTCGGGTGCTGCGAACGCACAAGAATTGGTTGGATCTTGGCACCAGACGACCCAATTGTCCATGGCTTTTTCGAAGCCACTCAGTTGCGTGGTATAGGTTTGTTCGAGCGTATCACCCTCGGGTTGGAAGGCACCGTCGAGCACCATGGCACGGACATTGGCAGGGTACATGTTGCTATACACACCACCCAGGTACGTCCCATACGAAAAGCCGATGTAGCTGATTTGGTCGGCTCCCAGTGCCTGCCGGATGCTGTCAATATCGCGAGCGGTATTGGTGGTGGAATAGTGTTGTAACGAATCGCCGTATTTGGCCTTGCAGGCGGTTGCAAACGCGTCGCGTGCCTCTGCGAGGAAGGCTTTTTCGGCGTCGTCGTCGGGTGTTGTATCGGGGTAGCGGTATCTGTCGATATCGGCATCGCTCTGACAATAGAGCCCGCCGGACAAGCCGACGCCGCGCGGATCGAAGCTGATGAGATCGAAGCCACTCAAGCCAACCGCGTCGACGAGGCCAGCGAATCCGCCATCACGCACCGCCCAGTCGATGCCCGATGCACCGGGACCACCCGGATTGACCAACAACGGTCCCAACAGTGGTGTCATCCCATCAACCACAGCAG
>JBJONV010000037.1:0-3082 GCA_046051665.1 Chloroflexota bacterium | reverse complement strand
TTTTCCTCGTTGTTCCCTTTACTCACGGTGACGACACCGCATGCCCAGCAGCCGACGGTCTTTGGGTTGAACGAAATGGCGCTGAACACCATCGGCTTAGTGGGCAGCATGCTGGCCGGCTGGCTCCCGAGTGTCATCGGCCCGTGGCTCAACGTGAGTTCCCAGAGTACGCTGGCATATCGGGTGGTGTTGTTGATTGGAGTGGTGATTTTGACGTCATCGGCATTGCCGCTCCTGGGCAATTTGCCAGCGGCACCGCATTTGGATGACGAAGGCGTGCCGATTGTCGCTGCTGCACCGATGCGCACCAACTGGCGGATTATTCAATACGGCATCGCGGGATTTCTGATTGGTATGGGGAGTGGGACGTTCTTCCCGTTCCAGAGTTTGTTTTTGCGGAGCCAATTCGACCTGAGTGATGCGTCTGTTGGGACGGTGCTGGCGTTTGGCGGTGTCGCCTTGGGGATTGGTGCAGTGGCGGCGGGGCATTTCTTTGGCGAGCGTAATTTGCGGGTGTGGTCGAGTATCTTCCGCATTGCCGCTGCGCCCGCGTTGTTGATGATGCTTGCACCGGTGGTGTGGGTTGCGGTGGCGGGGTTTATTTTGCGGGCGTTGTTGATCGGCTGCAGTATTTCGTTGAACGACGTGTTGACGATGCGGCTAGTGAATCCGCAACAGCGCGGTTTTTCTTCGAGTATTGGGAATATGACGTGGGCGGCGGGCTGGGCGATCACCGCCACACTGAGTGGCTATGTGCAGACGTCATACGGGTTCACACCACTTCTGATCTTGGGCGCGCTGGCATATGTGCTGTCGGGTTTGGCGATTTGGTGGTTCGAACGGGATGAAGTAGATGGGGTTGTGGTGTGAGTGTATCGAAAGGGACGCTTTGTACAGTAAAACAACAGCTCCGGTTCGTATCCATTCACAACCCAATCAATGCACCACACCAAGATAGCGCTCGGCACAACTTTGACAGATCGTGTCACGGTGCATGTGCCCTTCGGCATTGAGTGTGTTGCACCTGGTACAGATTGTAAAAAAGCGCGTGTCCTGTGTGGTTTTTACCAAACACGCTTCTACTTCGTCATCTGTCGGCTTTGTCTGCCATGAGCAGACAACATGGTAGGTTACGTACGGTTCATGAGGACCTCGCCAACCGATAGATCCAACAGACAACGTCCAGCTGTTCGTCTCGGGTGTGAGCCGAAAAAGATTGCGATTGTATTGCGTGATGTATGCCTTGTCCACGGTATGCTCCTTTTTTGAAAAATCATTCGATATGACATGTGTGCCTTAACGTAATGCAGGATTGAGCACGTACTGATCTGCCGCATCGACCAGGCGACGATGCCCGCCGTTTTTGAATCGTTCCCAGTTGATACGTCGCATGGTGTCTGTGGTGAGCTGGATTCTGTTGACATCGGCTTCCACAGCGTTGCCGTACTTGTCGATCATCGGCAATGTAAACATGATGGTCACCGAGTCGAGTTCTTCCATCACGTCGTTCTCGGCGATACGGGCGAATAGCTCGACTGCATCAATGAGCATCCCGATAACCATCAGATTATTCGTGATGTTGCGATTTGCTCGGATCCGTATGAGGCGATGGCCATCGATATCAGGTGTTGCTCCAAAGAGCGCCTCAATGCCGACCAACCGAGGCTTCCCATCAGAATTGTTCCGTTCCAATGTGCTGTACACAATCCGTTCGAGCCGAATGGCAGTGCGGTCGTTGGCATCGATAATGGGCGTCGGAGGCTCCAGCGTTGCACTCGGTGCGCGCGTGGGCACCCGTGTAGACGTCGCTAGGGGAATCGTCGCGGTGGCTTCCGAGACTGTCTTGGCTGGTGCGCTGGTTTGCGGCGTGCGCTCGCTGCATCTACCCAGCAACCCCAGCACGACCAAGAACAGCGCCCAATGCCGCCAATCTTTCTTTGGTGCTTGTAAGAAGGATAAAAATCGTCGCATGGGATGCTCCTTGTCTGCATGAATGGCTCTATCCGCCGTTTGATTCTGTGATTACCTCAGTCATTGACCCGCCTGATTCGTGAGAATGTGTACAAAAACCACAAATGTGGTGACTATCATGGATATAATGAGAATAATGAATCAGTGTACATGGCTGTTTGCATCTTCTACGTGCAACGCACTCGCGCACACGCGGTCGGCGTGAATAGACAAAACGAGCACACAGCAATCGCCGTTCACTTGACGTGCGGTAGTATCAGAGAACTCTGAATGATGCTCTCATCATGCTCTCATCAAAAAAACACCATGAAAACTGCATTTCTGCGCTCCTCAATGCGGAGAATTAGTGATAAATAAACAAACGTTGATTTATTCCGTCAGTTCATGTATACTTTCTTTCAAGTCACATGTGTACGCAACACTGCGTATGTATTGTATGACAGTTTGATCTGCATGAGAAGAAGGAACGCGACATGACAGCACACAACGACGCACCACGGTTATTTTTGTTTGGGGATTCGATTATCGACAACGCACCATACGTCGGCGGGCGACCGACGGTGACCGACGAGGCCAAGAAGCTCTGGCCTGACGACGTTATTCAGTGCGCGGTAGACGGCGATGTGATCCGCAGTGTGAAGCTGCAATACGAGCGGGCCGTCGTAGCCGGTTTTCGGCCGGATGTCGATGTCATGGCACTCAGTGTGATGGGCAATGATTTGATGGGGTACACACACGTATTGCGTGCGCCTGTGACCAATGTCAGCGAAGCAATGGGGACGATTTATGCAACGGTTGCGCCCATCTTCCAGGCGTACACCCAACTTATCGCGCAACTGCGTGCAGCCGGGGTGAAGCACCTCGTGTTGGTGACCATCTATCCGGTCTATTCGATGGATCGCATCGGCCATCAAAATCAGATAATCCTCGGCAAACCAAGCGCCTGGATTGGTATGACGCCCATCCTCGGGTTGGTCCATCGCCACATTGTCGATACCGCAATCGCCCATGGTGCAGAGGTCGCTGATTTGTTTAGTGGCGATTTCAAACCTGAAGACATCGTCCTCGACATCGAACCTGGCCCATCCGCCAGCCCCAAAGTCGCCCGTAT
>JBJONV010000036.1:0-16184 GCA_046051665.1 Chloroflexota bacterium | reverse complement strand
GGATGCTGCGACGCCAATCGTGGAAGTGCCGCAACAGGGGTTGCGCGGATGCCGTGTGCACCTACCAGGGTCAGACCAACGAGGAACATGCACGAGAGCAATCGTCGCATAGAGACCTCCTTGTGATTCTTTTTTTGGGTAAACATCCATCCACGCATGCCACAACGGCAACGGGAATGGAGCGCATTCGTATTTGTACGTAATGGGTAATATCGAGATAGTAGTAAAATCGTCCATTTTTGTCAATAATCACAAAAAATACAGTGCACACGCTGGTACCGTGCCAAGAGCCGACACGGTATAATTCGTCTATGAAAAACCATACGTCCCTGATAACGGTTATCGGTGATATGAATGTCGATGTCAGCCTCGCCATTGATGCGTGGCCCGTCGAGGGTGGCGATGTACTGGCACATGCGGTGAACTGGAGTAGCGGTGGCACGGGGCTCAACTGTGCCGTTGCTATTGCCCGCATCGGGCATCCCGTCCAACTCTGGAGCCGTGTCGGAGCGGATCCTGCGGCGACGCAAGTAGTAACTACCGCCCTGCGCGCGGGCGTGGATACGAGCGCGATCCAAACCGATGCAACGGTCGCCACTGGCCTGTGTGTAATCCCGGTGACTCCAGGTGGCGAGCGGACCTTTCTGAGTTTTCGTGGCGCGAATGTCCAATGGCATGCCCCTGTGGACGCGCTCGCGTCAGCAGGATGGCTCCACATCTGTGGGCATGCATTGTTGGCGGACCCGCAACGTGCGCAGAGCATTGATGCACTCCGTCGTGCGCAGGCAGCAGGCTGGTCCACGTCACTCGACTTATGTGACCCACTAGCGCCTACGGTGATTGCTGTACTCAGCCAGTTATCGGCGCCACTGAGTATATTGATGGGGAATGAACGTGAAGTCGCCGCAACCCGGGGAGCCTTGCATCAGTACGCCGACATCCTCGTCACCAAACGTGGGGCACGCGGTGCAACCGCACGGCGCGGCGATGAACTAGTCGAACACCATGGCTTTGCGGTCGATGCAATCGACACCACCGCCTGCGGCGATACGTTCGGTGGAGTATTTTGTGTCGCGCGCAGTCGCGGTGCGACGCTCTGCGAAGCACTCGCCATCGCAAATGTGGCAGGCGCAATTACTGCGAGTCGACGTGGTGCGGCAGATATCGAACCTACCCGGGCCGAGATTATCGCCTTCCTCGCCGACCACAACCATGACATCCCGCATTGGCTGGCCTAACGGTCAGAGAAAGTACCGCGTATGCCTCCGCTATGGAAAACACACCTTGATTCGTTGCAAATCACGACCTTGGCCGATATCTTTCGTACTGCCAAACCCATTATCGGTATGGTGCATTGTTGGCCTATGCCCGGTGCGCCCGGCTACCAAGGGTACGGGATGCGCGACATCATTCGTCATGCCCAATCCGAAGCAGAAGCCCTGATTGCAGGCGGATGTGACGGCATCATCGTCGAAAACATGTGGGACATTCCGTTCCGCGCCGGATCGCACATCCCCCCCGAAAGCATCGCCGCCCACGCCGTCGTGGCTGCTGCCGTACGTGAGGTCTGCCCGTTGCCCATGGGAATCAACCTCGTGCACAACGGTGGCGTCGCCTTGCTGGCAATCGCCATCGCGGCGCGGGCCGAATTCATCCGTGTTTGTATGTTCACCGGGGCGGGTGTGTGGGATGCCGGGAGCTTCGACGAAGGCTGTGCAGCCGATCTCTTGCGCCGCCGCACCGAACTCCGTGCAGAATCAATCAAAATCCTCGCGGACGTCGATAAAAAGCATTCCGTCAGATTCCCTGGTATCGATTTGGCTACCCATATCGAATGGACACGCTTTTTTGGCGCCGATGCCCTCATCGTGTCGGGGCGGATGACGGGTGACGCGCCAGATTTGGGGAAAGTACGTGAAGCGAAAGCCCTCGCCGGCGACCGTCCGATTATTATTGGGAGCGGGGCTGATGCAGGCAATATCGGTGCGTTCATGAGTGTCGCCGACGGGGTGATTGTCGGTTCGAGCATCAAAGTGGGCGGCGCTATTGCCGAGCCCGTGGACGTCGAGCGTGTCAAACGCTTTGTCGACGCCGCGCGGAGTGGCGCGTGAGCGTGCAGCGTCACATTGTCATGCCTGCCGATGTGTTCCCGCCACGATGTGGTGGGGCAGGCTGGAGTGCGCATGCCCTGGCGACAGCTCTGTTGGCACACAACGCATCCGTTACTGCTGTCGTGCCACGACCTCGCAACGCACCTGCATCAGGCAAAGTCGATGTGAGCGGCGTCCCTACTATCGAAGTCACCCATCAGCCCATCCACAACAGTCTGTTGCGTCAAATCCTCTACACGATCGCGGTAATCCCGCGTATGCGGGCACACATTGCAGCTGCACTAAGCAACACCGGAGTTACCATCGTACACGCCCAACATATCTTGGCAGCGCGTGCGGCAATCCCCCTCAAAAATAACCGGACGCGCGTAGTCATTACCGTGCGTGATCATTGGCCATGGGATATGCAAGCGACGGGCATGCATGTGGCAGGCGACCAGCGGACGGCGCGCGGTGTACTCCAGAGTATGGCGCAGCGGCATGCGCCATTCTGGCAACGCCTGATGGCACCACTCTATGCCCTGCAGATGCGCCAACGCGCGTCGTTACTAGCGCGGGCAGACCTCGTCATTGCGGTATCGGATCATATGGCGCACCGCGTCAGACAACACATCCCCGGCGCAAATGTCTGCGCCATTCCCAACATGGTCGATATCGGCGCCATCCAACAGATTATCCAGACGCCACCGAGCATTCCCATCCCCGCTGCGTTTGTCTTGTTTGTGGGCAAACTCAGCCCCAACAAAGGCGCCCAGTTTTTGCCAGAACTCATCCGACGCATCCGTCCACCGGCAATTGTCATCGCCGGCGATGGACCCCTCCAAAACGCGATTGCAGCTGCTGCTGCCGCAGTAGACGTGCCGTGTCACATCCTTGACTGGGTCGCACACGACGATGTGTTGCGGTTAATGGCACGCTGCGATGCACTCTGGTTCCCGTCGTCGTGGGACGAACCACTCAGTCGTGTCCTGCTCGAAGCATTGGCATGCGCAGCTCCCATCATCGCCATGCCCACCGGTGGTACGCCAGAGATTATCGTCGATGGCGTCACAGGGCTCTTGGCCGACACCAGTGACGCATTCGTCCACGCATCCCAACGCCTTGCAGGTAATCTAGAACTCCAGGCGACACTCAGGTACAACAGTCTGGCACACGCCCGTGCGACATATGCCCAAGACATCGTCATTGCCCAAGTATTGGCCCAGTATGATGCGTTAGGAGCACGCACATGACGCGACCCATTCGTGTTGCTATGCTCGCACGCGTGGTCTATCCGCTCCATGGGTACGGTGGCATCGAACGCCATGTCTACCACCTGACCACCCACTTGGCACGGCTGGGGGTCGATGTAACCTTGTTTGTCCAAGAGACCGCTGACGATGCGGGGCTAGCCCACCTCCGCACCCATATGCGTCTGCAGACATTGCGCTACGACTATACGTCGCCATACCTTCGGCCAAACTCGATTCTCGGTCGCCAAATCAACTACCCGCGCTATACCAGGGCACAAGGGGCGCAAGTGGCCCGTGCGGTGGTCGATAATGCATTCGATATCGTGCATACACAAGGACTGTGTGCGTACGGGTATGCCATTGCCCGGGCTGGCGATATACGGCTCCGCCGCGTGCCTTTTTTTGCAAATCCGCATGGTCTCGAGGAATATCGCACACCTGATTGGCGCAAGCGACTGGCGTACATCCCTTTTCGCATGATGTATACCTACGGACATCGTCAGGCGGATCATGTCATTGCCACTGATGCCTGCACTGCACCTGATTTGCCGCACTACCTCGGTGTCGACCCGCAACGCGTCGTGGTCATCCCGAGCGCCATCGATAGTAGCGAAAATCTCGCACCCGTCCACCCTGCGCGGATCCAGGAACTCCGCCGTAGATTCGCCGCCGATGATGAACTTGTGATGCTGTCTGTTTCACGACTCGAGCGCAACAAAGGCTACCATCTGTATGCAGAAGCCCTTGCCCAGGCAGCCCGCGCGGGGATCCTCCCAGCGCAATGGCGCTGGGTGCTGGTCGGCAGTGGCAAAGAGCGCAGTGCACTCGAAGCACAAGTGCAACACCTGGGTATTGGTTCCCACGTAACCTTTGCGGGCCGCGTCGATGATGCTGATTTACAAAATCTCTATGCAGCGTGCGATTTTTTTGTACACCCGACGTTATACGAAGGCTCGTCATTGGTGACCCTCGAAGCAATGATTCATCGACGACCAGTCCTGGCGACAGCGGCAGGGGGCATCCCAGACAAAGTGTTTACAAATGTCAATGGTATACTCGTAACACCCGGAAGTGCCGATGCGCTCTATGCGGGACTGCGCGACATGCTCGCGGCGCGTCCACGGTGGAGCGCGTGGGGCGACGCAGGTGCGACCATCGTGCGCCGTACATTTGATTGGCCTGTCGTTGCGCAGCACAATCTCGAAATCTATTCCCAATCACTGGCCGACCGGCGCGCTGACACGTCTCTCTAGGAGGCCCGCATGCAGGTAATGCCGTTGCAATTGTCCATTG
The DNA here is from genome assembly GCA_046051665.1 of Chloroflexota bacterium. Taxonomy (GTDB): domain Bacteria; phylum Chloroflexota; class Chloroflexia; order Chloroflexales; family Roseiflexaceae; genus UBA965. The sequence goes on along the minus strand of JBJONV010000036.1, from coordinate 11,548 downwards.
CACTCGATGAACACAATGCATTCGTGTTTTATGCATTCAGTGAAATCTCGAATTTGGTCATGCCCATCGAAATTCCCGATCGCCTCATTGACATCGGCACGCGCTTGCTCAGCTCAGCACGTCCCGTTTTTTATGACGATCCGCATGAACTTGGTCGCGAGTTAGGCCAGATCCTCTATCCACCCGAGATCCAAGACATCCTCGCACAAGCAACTGCTTACGCCCTCCGCACGCAACGCCGCGTCCAAATCCAACTCCAAATCGCTGTCCCCGAATTAGCCGCATTGCCGTGGGAATGGGCAAGTATCCCCCAGCCACAGCCGTGGGCGCCGGCTCGCACAAACGACTGTACGGTGATTCGTCATTCATCGGTAGCCAAGCCGGCGCAACCGATAATCATCGACGGACCGTTACGGGTTCTGATTTGTGTCCCCGATGCCGATTATGATGCGCTACGGGTCATTTCGTCGTTACTCGCCGTAGAGATTCAGCAGCAACGCATCCACGTTGATGTCGTCGTGGTATCCACCATCACCGATATTGAGGTTGCATTACGCCGCAATCCCGTGCATATCATCCATTGTGTCGCGCCGGTACAGCTCGATGCCGATCAAGTACTCACAATGCAGTTCGACGAGACAATCGACATCGACGACTTCCAAGATCTGCTTGCTCCGTACGCTACCATTGGTATGGTCGTCATTACTCCCGTCGGCCCACACAGCGCACAAATTCTGGCGTTCCCGCAAATATTCGCCGCATTGCTCCTCAACAACACCCTGGTGACCGCCATCGCCTTCGGAGGGATGTGTCGTGCGGATGTCATTACCCGATTTGCCGCGACATGCTACAACGCAATTATCGAAGGTATGCCCATCGATATGGCTGTGAGTCATGCACGACGGACACTCGGCAACATCGACATCGATCCGTTGTGGGGGTACCCGCAACTCCGGATGGTCCCTGGTGGTGAATCCGTCTTTGCTATCGAGCGACCACAACGTACCGAATGGATCCGCTCAGCTGGCCTCATCGTGATGCTGTGCGTGGCGCTCATTGCCGTCACACTCCTCGGACGGTACCTCCGCGGCGATAGCCTCCCATCCTTCATCCAAGCGGTATTCCCGCCGAACCCCTAGAGGCTTCATGCATCCTTTTCGTTCGTTGCCTTCGATAGATACCTTGGTCAATGACGCAAAACCGCTCATTGATGCACCGCACGCGGTCATTGTCGCAACGAGCAGGCAGGTCCTCGCCGAGATTCGCGCCAGTGGAGGCGGCGTTGATTATGCAACCTGCGTGGCACGGGTCGTCAGCGCAGTGCACACCCTCATCACGCCGACCGTCCGACCCGTCCTGAACGGTACCGGCGTATTGTTGCAGACAAACCTCGGCCGTGCACCACTCAGTCTCGCTGCCCAACACGCCATGCAGGGAGCGACCGGTGCTACCGCCATCGAATACGACCTCGTTCGTGGTGCACGTGGTGAACGAAACCGCCATTTGTCCCCGTTACTAGCGCATCTGACCGGTGCCGAAGCCGGAATTGCGGTCAACAACACTGCCGCTGCCGTATTGCTCATCTTGACTGCGTTGGCTGCTGGCAAGGAAGTCATCGTGTCACGCGGCGAGGCAGTCGAAATAGGCGGTGGGTTCCGCATCCCCGATGTGCTGCGACAAAGCGGGGCGACGCTCGTCGAGGTGGGTACGACGAACCGCACCTACGTTCGTGATTATGCTGCTGCGATTACCGAGCGCACCGCGCTGATTTTATGCGTCCACACCAGTAATTTTCGTCAACTGGGTTTTGTCCACACCGCCGATAAACGCGAACTGGCTGATTTGGCGCATCAGCACGGGATTCTGTTGGTCGATGATATTGGCAGCGGTTCGCTCCTCGATGTCACGCGGTATGGGCTCGGTGCCGAACCAACTGTCCCGGAGCATGTCACTGCCGGAGCGGATATCGTGTGTTTTAGTGGCGACAAACTCCTCGGCGGGCCACAGGCAGGACTTATCGTTGGCAAAGCGGCCCTCATCGAACAGCTCACCCGGCACCCATTGCTCCGCGCCATCCGTCTCGACAAAACAAGCTTTGCAGGGATACACGCCACGCTGCTCAGTTATGTCATGCAACGTGCCGAACAAGACATCCCGATTTGGCAAATGATTGGTGCGCCGCTGAGTCAGGTAACGGCACGCGCACAGGAACTCCAGGCCGCACTCGGAAGTCCATGGCAGGTGCGCGACAGCGTGAGTACGATCGGGGGCGGTGCGCTCCCCACAGATACCCTGCCGTCTGTCGCGTTGGTGCTCCCATGCGCCAAACCCGACTCCATTGCGAGCCAGGCCCGTTCTCTGCATCCCGCGCTTGTCGGCCGAGTCATGGATGATGCATTTTGGCTCGATCTGCGGTCAATTGCCCCTGCGGATGATGCAGTGCTATTGGCAAGTTGTCGTAAGCTGGTGATAGATTAAGCGCTTTTTCGCGTCCCAATGAGTCTGTTGTGCCGCTCCATGCATGATTCTGCGCGCAACTATCTGCTATACTGCAGGGAGTAGTTTGATATGCGATGGTCATGAATATATTCTCGCGGCCCTTTGGCTGGTATTGGTATGCGCTCCTCCTCACCATGTGGCTCTGTAACGTTGCAGTCGTACAGGGGGATGGTGGGGCATGGGTTGTAGACGCAGCAAATCCAGCAATTGCGAATTACAGTAGCGATCTCGGTGACCGCGAGTATACCGAATTCTTCGGATCCACCCTGTGGTTTCGGCAAGCCAGACAATATGGTGCGTTGCCCATACCCAATACCGTCGAGCCACGGATAATCGAGCTTTCGCTGATTACCCGTGCCGAAGAACCACCGGCAACCATCAGCCTCGCATCTGCGACTCACCGCATCCCGTTACCGACCGCACCGAACCTCTACCGTATCCATCTGTACCTTCCCGCCAATACGAGCTACCACATCGATTGTGATAATCAAGCGGTGAGCTCTGCATACCTCCAAAACTTCTGCTTCGCATTTGCGAGTGTGCGTGCAAATCCGCTGATAGAGACACGCACCGGGGTTACCTGGTGGTATACCCTGCCTGTTCTTGCATGGATGGGCTTAGTCGTTGTCACGCTGCACGCCAGTCGCGCATCGAGCACCCTCGCTTGGGTATTGGTATCAGTCGCAGGAGCGGTGGGTTTGATGCTGCTCGAAAAGTACGGGCTACAGGTCGTGAGTTGGCGCTTCGGCATCGTCAACCTGTTTGGTGGTGCAGCAATCGTAATTTGGGGCAGTGAACGGCTCACCTTCCCTGTCCGACAGATCTTAATCTTGGTCGTCTTTGCACTCGTCCTGAAGTTCTCAGGCGCATTGGCACCTGGCGCACCGGGCATCGATTTACCTGTCCATGCCCAACAGCTCGAAAACGTCATGTCCGGCAACCTCTACCTACAAAATTCTGGGACACTCAATCCGGTGGCGGGGAACAAAGCGATTACGCAAACGTACCCATACCCACCATCGATATACCTGGCCTTGGCCCCGTTTGCGTTGATGTTGCAACCTCCGTTCCCGCTCGTCAGTGTGGTCGGCTCGCTCTCGTTGGTGCTCGAGGCGTTATTTGTGATCGGCCTGATATGGCTGGTCCACAAAAACCGTTTACCACATCGTGTGGCCATCTTGACCACGGTGATGTACCTCTTCTTCCCGCAGTCGTTTGTGCTCCAAAACTACCCCAACACCGCACAATCCCTCGCACAAGCAGCAGGATGGGTTTTTCTCCTCGTCGCCTACGCTCATCCAAATCCCGACAACATACGGCAGCGGTTGCGCCTCATCCTCCTCGCCGTCATGAGTATTGCCGGGCATTTCGGGGTGTTCATCACGATGACCATCGTGCAAGGATTCGCCTACCTGCTCGGTGGATTCCGCCGTACCGCCATATATTGGGTATTGACTGGCGCGTTCGTCACGGCAGTCTATTACAGTCAATACGTGAACCTGATTTTGGAGCAAGTCGGACGCCTCGACAATCAAGCACGACTCACGCGCCTCCAAGAATTCAGCATGCTCTGGCAAAAAGGCATTAATGATCACTACAGCGGTGTAGTCTTTGTAGTAGCAACGTTGGCCCTCGGGTTGACTGCACTGAGCAAACGCCCCTTGTTACGCCAAATCTGGTGGTCGGCGTACGCAACGGGACTTGCACTAGCCATCATGCGTGTCGTTTTTGCGGTCAATCCCACACGCTTCGTCATCATGCTATCGCCACTCATCGCAATAGGAATCGGCCTGATGGCGCATGGATATATGCGGTCTCGGGCAGGTCGTTGGCTGGTCTATTTTTTCTATATCAGTCAGGCGCTGATTGCAATCATGACGTGGTACACCCTCAAAATCGACCACGAGATGATTCGTTGGTCACTCCCACAATAACGGTTCGTTGCCGTGTAAGTACGTCCGCACAGTCAATATCAAATCCATCAAATTCGCGGCCAACGGTGTGACATGCGTGTTGTTGTTGAGGACGTGTGCATACGTCAACTGCCGCACCACAATAGCCTCGAGCGCTTCACCCCGAGGAATATTGTGATGTTGCCGAAGCTGTGTACAGGCTGCACTGAGTTGAATCGCCAACCGTCCATCACCCTCCGCAAGCGCCAACCCAGCGCAGATATCAATGACAAACAACAAATCATTGAGACCGCCGCTTCGTTCCAGTACGCTAAACGCTTTTACCAAATAAAAACGCGCATCCGTGGCACGATTCCACAGGGCGCAGATCGCCGCAATACGCAGATGGACAGCAGCGGTATTCGCTGGGGCGTTTAATTTGAGAAAAATCTGCTCTGCCTTGATCATCTCTTGACGGGCAATCTCGTAATCCCCCAGAGACATAAAGATCAACCCGCGGTTTGCGTGTGCATCCCCGCGACCATGCGTCACATAAGCGGTCCCGTACAGCGTCAGTGCTTCGTCATTGGCTTTCACACTCGATTGCAGCTGACCGCCTGCAATGTACACATAACTCAAGGTATCGTAACAGCGTGCAACCCAGTAGCGGTCACCGATCCGCTCGAATTGGGCTAATGCGCGCAGGAGTAACCGCTCCGATTCGGGGATACCAATTGCAGACAACCCATGGAGGGCACATTCGAGCGCAGTCATTGCCCACACGTCTGTCTGATTGCGTTGTTCTGCGATCCGCATGGCGGTCTGCAAACTCGCTACCGTGCGTTCAACCATACCGCGATGCCCATAAAAACTTCCCAGTGCATACAGTAACTGCGCATATGCACTGTCACCTTCACCGACTGTACGGGCAACGTCGTCTGTGATGGTACACCACTCGGCACACAAGCCGTACCGGATCCAAATCATCCGCCAATGTACGGCGATGCGTCCAATCGCGTCATACAGCTCGTACTGCTGCAAGTGTGGGATAAGCTCGAGCACCGCGAGCACCTCATGGATCAGCAGATTGTTGAAGTACATTGCTGGGGAATCTTCACGTAGGATTGCCTCGGTATGGATGGCTTCAGCAGTCTTCTTGAGGAGTGCTTCTGTGTCTGCCGCAGTCATCACCATGCGTACCGCACGACGTAAGGCATCGTGCATCACGTAGCCCTCGGAGCGACGCACGGTGAGTATTTGGCGACGCTCTAGCTGCTGCACAATCTGCTGAATGTCTTCGGCACGTTCCATCCCAAAAATACCACGCACCTGTTGCAGAAAAGCGAGCGAAAGCGGTTGGTGCACCAATGACAACAGTTGCACAATCGGGACTGCTTCACGGGGGATTGCAGCGATGACCTGATCGTACATTTTGTCCGTCGCCCAGGCACCGCCATGTGCGACCGCATTTGCCGAGGCGACGATGTGCATCGGGTATCCATAACTCTCGGCGAGTAAGCGTCGGACGGTGCTCGGATCGATGTCTTGGCCGTGTGCATTCCGGTAGATGCGCCAAAACAAACGCGTCCGCTGCGTCTCGTCGAGTGGCTCGAGTGTTATTTCGTGGGAGTGCGCGACGAACTGCGCCAACCCCACCATCTGCGTGGTGACGATACAGCGCGTGGTCGGCAATGCATTACCGATATCGTTCAACACCGATTCTGGCGACAATCCTGGGACACCCATGACGTTATCGAGGATCACAATAGCATTGCGTAACGCACTGGCATGACGCATACGGAGTGCCCACGGTTCGGCACCAATCAACTTCATCCCGACCGTCACCCCGATTGCCCGATAGACTTGTTCGAGCGACGTCACATCCGGGCCGAGCACCACAATGGGTATGCGTCGTGCATACATCGGTTCGATTCGCCGTGCAGCGGCGATGGCCACTGCGGTTTTGCCGATACCCGATGGGCCACTGATGATGATATGACTCGGACCAGGCTGGGTGCGCTTGTCATATGTCTGCGTCAGGAGACGTTCGATATCTGCCAACACTTCACTGCGCTCGACGATTTCTTCGTCATCGTCACTCTGGGGTGCAACGTTGTATTGCAACATTGCGGCCCGCCATTGATCGACGGGATAAAATCGTGCAAACGGTTGAACCGCACTAAACGGCACACGTGTCAACTCACAAAGCTCGATGAGTTCGTTCGCCAGCAGCATCGTATTGCCGTGTTCGAGGATGACTTCGAATGTCGTCACCAATTCGTGGACGCTGGCATTCACGACACGTTGTGGACGGGACAGGAAGATATCCGAAAACCGATTCCCTGGCATCTCGCAACCCCGCTGGCGAATCGTATCAATGAGTGAATGCCCATGCGCATGGGCATCAAAACGGCCTTCATCGGTACCTGCACCCAACGTGATGCGCTGGCGTCGCAACCGTGCTTTTACGACCGACATAATCGCGATAATGCGGGCTTTTATGGTGCGCTCTGTGGCATGTACGAGACCCATCGACGGCCTCCAGTCAATGTTTTCTTCTTTTTTCCACCTTACCACTCTCGTATGGTTCACTTTTTGTCAAAAATAACAATATGACGTGCATTCGTTTTCTCGTTTGAAGTATATGCTGGAATGGTTTTTGCTACAATATGTCGCATAGCTAGAAGGTCAGCATGTATCGTCGAATCGCCTTCCAACCTCTCCTCATCGCCTGCCTCGCTTGCCTGTGTGCAATCGCGACAGCGCCTACTCGTTGGCACAGCGACATCGGCACCAAAGGCGCCCAACGCTATACCACCACGCTCCGCGAGAGCGAATCAGCTGCAATCGACAGCACCGATACAACGTTCCAATGGGCATTCCCAGGCTCGTCCATCTTGCGCGCACTACCGACGCAAACGCACATTGTGTCACTCCAAACCATGCAGCGAAGTGAACAACCGGCACGCACAGTTACCTTCACTATCGCCCAGCATTCCTACACCATCGCAGGCATTGCGGGGATTCGTACCATCCAGTTGCTCGCACCACCGAGTCCGACGATAACCATTCATTGCGATACCACCGCGACAAGCGACCCTGCACTCGCCGCATTGTGTATCGCACTGCTTCGTGTCGATAGTCAGCGCATCAGCCCTGCAGTCGACATCCTCGCACTCGGCTGGCTTTTTGTTCTTGCAACGAGTATTGCACTAGGGGCGTTGCTCACCCTGCCCCAGTCACCGCGGCTCGCAGCGGTGCTGAGTGCGTCGCTCCTCGCGATCGCCCTCTCGTTCCCACATGCGGTCAGCGTCTCGTACCCTGGGCTGATCTGCCTGACCCTCCTCTGGGTAGTGGCCGTACTCCTCATCCGCTGGCGGAGCAACATTCCCTGGGTACAGATTGCGCTTCTTGCTATGATCGCGCATCTCCTCCTGAAAACCACTGGTGTCTTGTCACCCGGCTATCTGGGTACCGATATCGGCTTCCATGCACATAAATTCGAAGCCGTGTTACGGGGAACCATTTTTCAAATAGCAGATGGCCAAGGGTTGACATACCCGTACCCACCGACCATCTATACCCTGATCGCACCTATTGTGTTGCCGCTCCAGGCCATTGTGCCTCTCACACTCCTCATTCACCTCAGCGCCGTGGTCATCGATAGCAGCACGATTATCCTGCTTGCATGGCTAGCGCACCGGTTCGGTTGGTCACATCTGCGCATCGGACTGATGTCTGCACTCTACGTGGTCCTCCCCGCAGGTTTTCTGTTGCAGTGGCAGGCCACGGTCGCGCAGACGATTGGCCAGTGGTTGGGCGTCATCGCCGTGATTACCAGCTTCACCGATCAGCGCACCCTCAGCAGGCTCAGTATGGCACTGACCATGGTAGGCCACTTCGGGGCATTCCTGACGCTCCATTTGACCTATACATTGGCGTTTTTGCATCGGTCATTACGGCCAATCGCCCTGCGGTGGTGGGGTGTCTTCGTCGTCGTCAGCGTGTGCTTCTTTTCGCAGTATGTCACTACCATTCTGGCGCAGTTCGCGGCGTTGACGCAGAGTGACGGCAATACAACGATCGCAGAACGCTGGTGGCAGTACGCCTGGCAATACGGTATCTATGGGCATTACTATGGGATTGGGCTGGCACTGATGCTCATCGGCCTCTGGAGCGCTCGGTCAGACCGCTTGCGTGCGTTGAGTGGATTGATGGTGGGAAGTACGACGATACTCATGCTCGCGCAAGTCTTGGCCGACATCGACACGACGCGCTATGTCATCGCCCTTTTTCCCTTTGTGGCGCTCTACGCAGCAGTCCCTCTGGCACAGCTGTGGCGGAGCAACGCAGGCCGGACTGTCGTTGTCAGCCTCCTCGGTCTCATCCTCATCCAAAGTGGTCAAGCCTGGTTTGCGGGGGTCACCCAAGGAGTCCGGATGGGATTTTTGTGGTAAGCACATTCCCCATTCTGATGCACGATGTCGGTGCGTGCGCGTCAGGTTTTTCGTTTTTTTATAAAAAAACTGTGCGTAATTTGGCTTGCCCCACCTACTTGCGGGCGGCTTTGCCCAGGTGACGGTGAGCACAGAAAACACCAGCGCAACGCATAGACCCAGGTCCCCATATATTTCTGTGCGCTCTGTAGCGGATTTTTCCCGATGTATTTTCGAAAACCAGCCATGAAAAACAAGCGCTGCGTACGCTTCAACGGATTTAGGTCAGCAATCGTTCCTGCGTCGGGCCACGGAGACCGAGCGTCCGAGCGATAACATCGACCGTATTCCGGCGTGCTTCGAGCGAATGCACGTAGTCTAGGTCGTCAGTTGGTATTGTCAATACCGCACACCGATCATAGCGCCGCATCCATTCGTCGTATCGTTCATTCAAACGGGTCAGATAGGCTGGGGGGATGTTCATCTCGCTCGGTCGGGCACGTGCTGCGATACGCCGTTGCAATGTCGGCACCGATGCCTGCAAATAGACCAACAACGACGGCGGCTGGATGCGTTGGACGAGGGTCGAATAGAGCCGACGATAGGTACGGAAGTCGCGCTGCGACAAGATGCCTTCTTCGAGCAGCCCCTTGACGAAAATTTCGTAGTCTTCGTACATACTGCGGTCTTCGAGGACCGAGCTCGGCGTATCGGCGATTTCGAGATGTTGTTCAAACCGTTGCGTCAAGAACCAAATCTGGCTATGAAAACCCCAACGCTCACGATCACGATAGTAATCGTTGAGGTATGGATGGTCACTGACCAGCTCGTAATACGGTTGCCACCCAAATTCTTCGGCCAGTATCTGTACCAGGGTGCTCTTGCCGACGCCGATGTTCCCAGCTATCGACACATGGTATCGCCTGTTATTCTGCATCTCGTAGACTCACTACACAACTATGAGAAGGGAGAGTGACAGGAAGTTAGTATGCGACTCACCACTCATAACTAACTACTAACTACTAATTACTCACTGATAACTGATAACTGATAACTCCTCACACCTGCATCGATCGCCACTGCCCTTGGCGGAATCGTACGTAGGCCAAAGCGGCTTGGATGAAGAAATCCAATCCCATCGCCACCCATACACCGTTCAACCCATATCCCCAGCGCAGCATGAGATACGAAATAGGGAGGCGCAATCCCCAGGTCGCAATAATCTTGGTATAGAGCGGCCATTTGGTGTCGCCTGCACCACGCAACGCACCAGAGTAGACGAAGTTCGCGCCCATGCCGATTTGGAATACGCCAGCTATTTGGAGCGGCACGATACCCGCCTGTACGACGGCTTCGTCGAAGATGAACAAGCGCAACAAGAATCCTGGTATCAGCACCATGATGCCACCCAGGACAATCATAATGAGCGATGTTTGTTTGAAGGCCTCAGTGGTGGCAGCTTGTGCTTCTTCTGGCTTCTTGGCACCCAGTGCTTGCCCGACTAACGCAGAGGCGGCGATACCATAGCCCCAACCCGGCAGAAAAGACAGCGATTCGATACGAATGACCACGTTATGCGCGGCATAGGCATCGGTGCCTAATTGCGTTACCATACCCAAAAAGACCATCAACGCACCTTGAAAGACTGCTTGTTCGCCGGCAAACGGCAGACCAACACGCGTGATGCGACGCATCATGTCACCCACCGGTGACAACCACTGATTGAGGTGCAGGCCGGCACGACCGCGCAGCAACACCACCAATGTGGCAATTGCACCGACCGTCCGTGCCACAGCCGCTCCAACCGCAGCACCTTCGACTCCCAATGGGGTCATCCCAAACGACCCACCAATCAGCAGATACGACAAACCGACGTTGATGATGTTGACGGCAATCATGATGTACAGCGGCGTACGAGTATCACCGGCACCGCGCATCGCTGCCATCCCAATCATGCCGATTGCAGTGGGCACGAGTGCATAGCTCAAAATGGTCAACACACGTGCACCCAGCGCAGTCACTGTTTCGTCCGCGCGATAGACCGACATCATCGTGTACGACCCATAGAACACCACGATAGTCATCAGAATGGCAGCGGCAATGCCCATCAGCAGCCCCTGACGGAGCGCTTCATTGCCCATTTCACGGTCGTGTGCCCCTTTGGCACGGGCAGTCAAAGCGGTACAGCCGGTACCTATCGCCATAAAGAGCAGAATGGTGGTCCAGTACATTTCGTTGGCGAGGCCGGTCGCTGCGAGCGCCGTGGCACTCCCATATCCGAGAACCGCAGCAGCTGCGGCTGGAAGTCGGCCGACCAACAAAACATCCATCAATCCGACCGTGGTATTCAGAATTTGTTCGCTCACGGCCGGCATGGCGAGTTGGAATACGCGCTTGCGCCGCTCTTTCGGGGTGATCATGTACTATCCCTCTGTGAATATGCTTGCGCATTGTAACAGGAATCAAATAGTAGTTATCAGTTATCAGTTATCAGTTATCAGTTAGTAGTTAGTAGTTAGTAGTTATCAGAAGGTAGAATATAGGTTTCAGCGACAAAAGAACAATACCGAATGCAGTGGCTGTCTCAGCACAAAACTGCAGTGTTGCGTGTGCATGTTGTGAAAGATTGCCAACGTGCTCGATTTTCGTCGTATTTAGCCCGTAATCCGAATAACTGATCACTGATTACTGATCCCTGATTACTGATCCCTGATTACTGAT
>JBJONV010000035.1:0-2861 GCA_046051665.1 Chloroflexota bacterium | reverse complement strand
GCGGGGACGTTTTTTTGGCAGGCGCGGCTTGCATTTTCGGCGGTTTTGGTTGACCTGCGTTTGGTTTCCGATTTTTTTGGTTGGTCATAGAATCATCCTTCCATGAGGGCGACTGCAATCTTGGCGGCGATGACGGCATTGTGTTCGAGCAGGGCCATGTTGGTGCGCATGCTTTCGCCGCTGGTCTCGCGCATCACGGCACTGAGGAGGAACGGCGTGACTGCTTGGCCGCGGATGCCGGCGGCTTCGGCTTGGGCGAGGGCGCGCAGGATGTGTTGTTCGATGTCGGCCGGGTCGAGGGCGTATTCGGCCGGTGGTGGCACGGCGACAATCATCCCACCACCACCGAGGGCACGATGGGCGCGCCAGGCGCGGGCGATGGTCTGGACGTCGGCGGCAGGGCTGACCGAAAGGCCGCTTTTGGCGCTATAGAATGCCGGGAATTCATTTGTTTGGTACCCATATACGGGAACGCCGACGGTCTCGAGGTATTCCAATGTTGCAGGCAAATCGAGGATCGACTTGGCGCCCGCACAGACCACGATAACGGGAGTTTTGGCGAGCTCGGTCAAATCGGCCGAGATGTCGAAGCTGGTGCGGGCGTCGCGATGCACCCCACCAATCCCCCCTGTCGCAAAGACCTCGATGCCCTTCTGATGCGCCAAAGACATGGTGGCCGAGACAGTAGTTGCGCCGTACGCAGCGTCGGCGATACACAATGGGATGTCGCGGCGGGCCAGTTTGCGCACGTCGCTGGCCTGGGCAAAGCGTTCGAGTGTGTCGTCGGCCAGCCCAACGGTGGCGACACCCGCAACGACGCCGATGGTGGCAGGGACGGCGCCGCCGGCACGGATGACGGCCTCCATCTCGCGCGCGACGGTGACGTTTTGTGGGTACGGCAATCCGTGCGCGATGACCGTGCTTTCGAGTGCCACGAGTGGCTGGCGATTCGCGATAGCCTGGGCTACGGCGGGGGACGTGTCTATCCGCATGCGAAATGCTCCTCCGGGGAAGTCGGTCAATTGGTGGATGTGCCTGTGCATGATGTGCAGGGACGAAGCCGGTCCGCAGAGCCGGTTTTCTCATGAACCTGAAAAATGCTCAGAGCTGGGTCAAAATCTCGGGGCCGGTGTCGCGAATGGCGATGGTGTGCTCGAATTGTGCCGAGAGTGAGCCATCGGCGGTGCGTACCGTCCAGCCGTCTTTGCGGTCGAGGTAGGTCTTGTAGCTGCCGACGTTGATCATCGGTTCGATGGTGAAAATCATGCCGGGCTTGAGGACCATGCCGGTACCGGGTTGGCCGATGTGCTTGATGGTCGGATCGTCGTGCAAGACACGGCCGATGCCGTGGCCGGTGTATTCGCGCACCACGCTGTAGCCTTCGGCTTCGGCATAGCGTTGGATGGCCGCCCCGATGTCGCCGAGACGATTGCCGGGAGTCGCTGCTTCGATGCCGCGACGCAGACATTCGGCGGTGACGTCCAACAGGCGTTGGGCGTTCTCGCTGATGGTGCCGACCGGCAGCGTGATGCAGGCGTCGCCGTACCAACCATCGACAATGACGCCGATGTCGAGCCCGATGATGTCGCCTTCTTTGAGGGCGGCGGCATTGGGGATGCCGTGGCAGATGACGCTGTTGACGGCCACGCAGATAGTATTGGGGAAGCCGTTGTAGCCCTTATAGGCGGGTAGTGCGCCGTTTTTGATGATGAACGCTTCGGCCGCTTTATCGAGCTCGAGGGTGCTGACCCCGGGTTTGACCAGCGGGGTCAGGGCAGCAAAACACTTGGCGACCAGTTTGCCCGCTTTGCGCATTGCTTCGATTGCTTTGGGAGGATGTATCTGTGCCACAGTAGTTCCTTGGTTACAGTAGTCTTCTTAGTATAGTGGAGAACCAGCACAGGTAGCAGTTAGTAATTAGTAATTAGTAGTTAGTAGTGAAAAGAAGCGCCTGCCCTGAACCTTCAACCTGTAACCTTCAACCTGTAACCTCAAAATAGACCAATCCCGCCACAAACAGCGCCAGCAACCCGGCTCCGGCGATATACGCGTCCATACCGGTGGCGCTGGCGATATAACTGGCAAAAACGCCACCCAACCCCGCCAGCAGATAACACGTCAACACCGCCTCGCGCCGGGTCATGCCGCCTGCCACCAAGCGATGGGACACATGGTCTTTGCCGGGGGTGGTCAGCGGATTGAGGCCGCGGCGAAGGCGCGACACAAAGACCAACGTCGTGTCGAACAGCGGCAATGCCAGCACCGCCAGTGGAATCATCCAGGTAATCGCCGTGATATTGCTGGGGAATCGCAACTTGATGCCCAATACTGCCAAAATCATACCGATAAACAACGACCCGGTGTCGCCCATGAAAATCGACGCCGGATTGAAGTTGTAGCGCAAAAACCCCAGACACGCCCCGATTAGGCCGGCCGCCAGCGCACTGACCAAGATTTGCCCGCTTTGTGCAGCCAATAAGAGAAAGAACACGCCACAGACGGTGGCGACGCCACTCGACAGGCCGTCCATGTTGTCGAGGAGATTGAGTGCATTGGTGATGCCGACAACCCATAGCATCGTCAATGCCCAGTTGTGCCAGGGCGTGTCGAACAATTGAATCTGCACGCCGGCGTAGACCAAAATAGCCGCCGCCGTTGTTTGGCCGATGAGTTTTGGGTAGGCGTGTAACGTCCAACGATCGTCCACCAACCCGCAGGCAGATACGAGTGTGGCAGCAGCGAGGATGGCGATGAGTTCGCGGATATAAAAGCGGTCGCCGAACAACAGCAGTGCCCCGACACAGGCGGCATAAATGGCCACACCGCCCAAAAGAGGCACGGGTGTGCTGTGAATTTTGCGG
>JBJONV010000034.1:0-88095 GCA_046051665.1 Chloroflexota bacterium | reverse complement strand
CGTCGTTCGACTGATCGCCGATGACAATGACACGTCCGTTACGCAGACCCAGGATGGTGTTGGTATAGCCAGCTGCTACCGTGTAGATGTCGGTGTACTCTGGTGGAATCACGTAGACGTTATTGTCATTGCGGCCCCAACCAAATACGGTTCCATCGTTCTTGACAGCCAACGAAAACTGATTGCCAGCACTCACTTGCTTCATGTCGACCGTACCCGGAGGAGTAGAGGCTTGGTTGAATGCATTCCCTCCCCAGCCAACCACCGTTCCGTCACGCTTGAGTGCCAACGAATGATCGAGACCACCTGCGACCTGAATGACAGTTTTGAGGCCTGTCGGCACTTTGGTCTGTCCTGACACATTAGAGCCCCAAGCGACAACGGTCCCATCACTCTTTACAACCAACGAGTGGTTTGTTCCACCTGCCACCTGGGTGACACCCTTCAAGCCCTTCGGTGGTACCGCCTGCTTAAAGGCATTATCACCCCACCCGATTACCGTAGCTGATTTGGTCAATGCTAACCCGTGGGCACCCCCCGCAGCAATTGCGGTCACATTACTATTCGCCGCTGAAGGAAACTTCAACTGTCCTTTTGTGTTCGCACCCCAGCCAAACACCTTGCCACCCTTGAGTGCCAGTGCAAAGTTCGTACCTACAGCGATATCGGTCACACCTGAACCACAGCATGGCGGAATATTCGCTTGATACTCGCGATTCATGCCCCAACTCACCAACGTGCCGTTTTGCAATAGACCAAGTACGAATGACGCACCGACTGCGCCTTTTTTCATCAAGAAGGGGATCGGGGTCGGAGTCAGAGTCGGCGTAAAGGTACGTGTTGGCGTAAAGGTTCTGGTGGGCGTCGCTGTTGCATCAGTGATGAAGAATTCTCGCACTACATCAGCAGCTGGTTCGTATGTCACGCCGCCGATGGTTCCACCGGGTTGCGAGATTCTGATAGAACACTTACCAGTACCGACTACCTTTGCTTTGTTACCAGTGACGGTGCAGACCAGTGGTGTCAAACTGGTGTATGTAATTGGCAAGCCCACAGAAGACGTAGCGGTCAACGTCACTTCGGTGCCATTGTATGTTTGCCATTCGGGGATGACCGGTGCGATAACCGATTGTGCCGCACCGGTGACTACGAACGACTTCGTCGCGGATGCAGCTGCGTATGGTTTGCCGCCTGTACCTTCACCACCTGCATTACCTGCCGTGATTGTGCAGGTACCCGGGGCAACCAAATGCACTTTGCCACCGACAATCGTACACACCGATGGTGTAGAGGTGTTAAATACAATCGGAATACCAGAATCTGTTGTTACTGCTGGCGTGAAGTCTACAGCGGTATAACTTCTATCGGCGATATTCGCGAGTACTATCGTTTGCACTGCATTGACCGTGAATGATCGCGTTACTGGCGTTGCTGCTGCATAGGTCACACCACCGACCGTTGTTGCTGCTGCTGACGCGGTAACGGTACAAGTACCAAACGATACTAATGTCACGACACCCGCGCTACTGACCGTACACACTTCGGTAGTTGATGAGGAGTATGTCACCGTCGCACCACTACTCGAAGTCGCAGCAAGCGTGAATGTCGCGCCTCCTTCGATTTTGTCAGAAGGAGCAGTGAAGGTTATTGTCTGCCCAGAAGGGGTTACGGTAGCGGTTTGCGTTGGTGTCGCCGTCGCCGTTGGTGTAGCTGTATTGGTAGCAGTAGCTGTGGCTGTAGCCGTGGCGGTATCAGTAGCCGTTGCTGTACTCGTAGCCGTATTCGATGGAGTCAATGTGATTGCGAGTGTGTTGGTAGGGAACGGCGTATCGGTTGCTTCGGGGGTGTATGTTGGACCGCCCGGCGTATTCGTCATGACCGCACTTCCAATGTCAACCGGTGCACATGCAGGGCCTGTCCCACATCCCGGTGTACTGCCGGGCGTACCACCAGCGATACCCAGATCAATGGCCATCTTGCCCGCACGGTATGCTGACTTCCCAAAGATATATGCATATTGAAAAGATACGGTGGTTCCGGCAGTAACAGAAGTAAATCGCTTGCTGATACCAATTGTTTTGTCACCGTTACCACCGTTCGGAGCACCGTAATACACTTTCGAATCGGGTGTCCACGATAATGCAATGCCTGCTTTTACATTGGTTTCTTCACCGGTGTAATAGCCCATCACATACTTTGAAGACGTTGTTTCAGAAAAAACAAGAAAGTTCGCTCCGACCGTGGAGTACCCCAACGCATTGTTCGTCGCCGCACTATCGCTCCCACTGATACGTGCATCGGAGTCGATTGCTCGTCCGATATACATGTCTGCAATGTTCGACTTCGGTGTGATTGATGTCTTTATTTCGATGAATTTCGAGTAATTATTGAATCGGATGTCATTCACCATGACGAATTTTGCGTTTTCAGATGTCTGGATGACCCGCTTGTCCCAGGTCTCGCCTAAGTACTCTACGCCAGACTTGTTTATTAGCGATTGATTTGTATCAATTGCCGTGTAACCAGAAATTCCCGAATTCCAATCGGCGTAATTGACATTATCCGCATTAATGGAAACGCCTTCGTACGGTGTCCCCGGCGTCAGAAAGTCATATGAATCACTAAATGTCCCTGTACAGGTATCGTCGTATTGAATGCCGGGATTCGTATTCCCACCGACTCCCAAGGAACCGGTTGACTTCACACCCATCTTGATACACTGACCAACCAGCGTGGCTGTAGAATTCGCAGCACGTGATGAAGCCGCACTCGCTCTTGTCTGCTGATTGTCTTGCCCTGCAGGTGCTTCAAGTACCAGGCTTGTCGTCACCACGACAACTAGTAGCAGCACAGTGATAAACCCTCGCATGCTCATTCTCATCTGTGTATCCTCCAATCTACAGTGCACGTACATGTACCAGCATTCTGATAATAAGGAACATGTTCTCTATGAGCAAATTTACACTTTTTTTTGTAACAAAATTTATCATTAATTTATCATTTTAATGTATAAATTTTTTTGCAATGTAGAGCAAATAAACGACTACAGAAGTTTTTTATGAAGATGTAATGTAAAAAAATCAATAATTTTTTGTATTTTCATAACACAAAATGTGTATTTGATTAGAATTATTTGTTTTTATTTACACTCTACACAACCTAAAAAGTAACGCTCTATTTGCACAAAACGCAACAGGGAGTGCAAAACACCACCGTCGCACGAAGCACCTCGTTCGTTGCTCCCATGCATCGATCCAGAAAACTAGTGCGGTAGCAGTCACTATCATCCTGCCTGGCCAGGCGCGTTACCGCGATATTCGTTTTCTGCATGATACGAACATGCGAAGCCTTTATGACAGAATGTGCTGGGATGAATGCATCACAAAGCCCGTACGTGCCACAGTCTTGGGAACGACAGCCCAAGCAAGAACAAAGCACGCAGGGCACCGTGTGTCATCAAGAAGGGAAGCATATGGTACGAAATCCTGCATCACTCCGGTTAATCATCACTTCGTGTGCACAAAACGACACCACAGCGGATCCGCTGTGGTGTCGTCGCAAAACCAGAGAGTGAAGATCGGTTACTTCGTCGGCGTTGCCGTCTTGGTGGGCGTGCGCGAGACGCCGACATCATTGGACAGATCACCCAAGACGATCACACGACCACTGCGCAATCCGAGAATCGTATTCGCATAGCCAGCTGCGACCGTATAAATGTCTTTGTACTCTGGTGGAATCACATAGACGTTATTGTCGTTGCGACCCCATCCAAAGACCGTGCCGTCGTTTTTCACGGACAACGAGAACTGATTACCAGCACTCACTTGCTTCATGTCGATTGCACTAGCGGGCACCGTAGACTGTCCATAGGCATTGCCACCCCATGCGACGACAGTGCCGTCCTTCTTGAGTGCCAATGAGTGATCCAAACCACCAGCAACCATGACGACATCCTTGAGGCCCACAGGTGGCTTCGATTGCCCTGAGGCAGCACTCCCCCATGCGACTACCGTGCCGAGTTTGGTCAATGCCAGCGTATGGTTCGTTCCACCGGTCACCTGAATGACGTCTTTGAGGCCCTTCGGAACAGATGCTTGCTTGAATCCGTTGTCACCCCACGAGATGACCAATCCCTTTTTGGTGAGTGCGAGACCGTGCGCTCCACCAGCTGCAATTGCCGTGATGTCTTTCTTGGTGGTGGCAGGGAACTTGAGCTGGCCCTTCGTGTTGGCGCCCCACCCGAAGACCATGCCACCCTTGAGTGCCAGTGCAAAGTTGGTTCCGACTGCGATATCGGTAATCCCCGATCCACAGCACGGTGCAATATTCGCTTGGTACTCACGGTTCATCCCCCACGAGATCAGAGTCCCGTTTTGGAGCAACCCGAGCACAAACGACGCTCCGACCGCACCCTTCTTCATCATGAATGGGACGGGGGTCGGTGTATTCGTAGGCGTAAAGGTCCGCGTATTCGTTGCAGTATTGGTCGGTGTCGCCGTTGCACTCAACACGAAGAACTCGCGAATGACTTCTTCTGCGGCTGCATAGATGATGCCGCCACGTGTACCAGCCGGGACGTTTGCTTTGATCGTACATTTACCCGCTTTGACGATGGTGACGCGGGAGCCACTGATGGTACAGACATCTGACGTGGTCGTGGTGTAGACAATCGGCATACCCGAGGCGGTCGATCCGACCAAGTCGAATGGCGCATCATAGTAGTTCTTTGGACCCGGATTGGTGAAGGTCGTCGTCTGCGGTACGGGGTCGGCGCTGAACGAACGCGACACCGATGGTGCAGCAGCGTATGTCTTGCCACCAGCGTCACCACCTGCTTGAGCGGCAGTAATCGTGCAGGTACCTGGGGTCAGCATATCCACCAACCCTGCACTGGTTACGGTACAGACCGCTGGTGTGCTTGACGTGTAGCTTACTGGCAGGGTCGACGATGCACTCGCACTGAGTGTAAAGTCGGCTGCGTTATAGACTTTGTCGCTAATTGCAGCAAAGGTAATCGTCTGCACGGCCTTGACCGTGAAGCTCCGCGTCACATTCGGTGCTGCAGTGTAATACACGCCACCAATTGTGGTCGCCGCTGCCGATACGGTGATCGTACACGTCCCATCAGTGACCAAGGTCACCACACCCGCACTGCTTATCGTACAGATACTCGGTGTATCCGATACATAGGTCAGCGTATTGCCGATGCTCGAGGTAGCACTGATGGTGAACGTCGCATCATCCGTCTTTTTGTCGGGTGGTGATGCCCAGACGATGTACTGCCCAGATGGCGTCGACGTCGCCGTTGGCGTGTTGGTGTTCGTTGGGGTATTCGTCGGCGTGAATGTCGCCGTGTTGGTCGCCGTATTGGTTGGGGTATTGGTTGGTGTCGCTGTTGGTTCGAGGTTGGTGATGGTATGTACGACACCATCGTCCTTAAACGAACCATCACAGGTAGGATCACTCAAATCCCAATTCGACGAGGCGCCATCATCCCCTGGTGCACCCAATTGGAACATGGCGTATTCGCCGGCGTCCGTGATGACGTCATATGTGTAGTTGACCGGGATGGTCAAGCCGCCGCGATTGTTGCTGGGGAAGATACCGCCATCGTAGTCACCTGCGGGAACGGCAATCTCCCAGATATCGCTCCCACTCGTATGCGTCACGCTCGCCGTTCCATAGGCACCGGCACTGACCGTACCAATGGTGAAGTCGGTATCGCTGATGGCAGTACCTTCTTTTTTGCGGAGGACCACCGTCGTGCCGGCACCGACACGACCGTTGATACGGATTTTGACCGACCCAGCCGATCCTTCGATGATGGTGGCATCACGCGACGCACCCATGTCCATGAATGGCGCCAACCCAAGCGATATCTTGTCGAGCAGGTTACCCGCACCAGGTCCTATTGAATCGATACCAAAGAATCCGATGTTGCGCACGCCGTCGTAGCCGGTAGCAGGCAACGTGTGGGTACCAGAGTATTTTGCCCAGCCAGATTCGATGACGGCAGTACTGCCGGTCGTACCTGATCCGTCAGTTTTGCTTACATTGGTGACGATGTTTGCCGTTGAACCAACCGTCGAATTGACCCGAATGACTTCGCGGCTGTAGCTGTCTGATGTGACCGAACCACTCGGCAAACCACTCGGAATACCCAAGCGGAATGCTGCAATATCCGTACGGCTCGAGCCACCCACGTTGTGATAGAACTCGAAGTCGAATGTCTCGCCACTCTTGACACAGAGCTTTTGGTACAAGAACGATGCCACTTCCGCATTCAGCGATGCAACATTATTCCCGTCTGGTGCGTCAGCGCGCTGATTCAGCTCAATGACGCGGTAGGATGATGGACCAGACTTGCTCGAATTACATGCCTCTTGGTGTGCCGGATGTGCGGTGAACCAGCCTGCCATGTGCTCTTGCCGGATGTAGTCCCATCCGCCCGTCAAAATCGCACAGGCGGTGTCCGTTACCTCGAACGATGTATTGGCCATGGTGCGTACACCGGCAATCGACGTATCGATGGTGGGGTTAATGGTCGTTGGGATGACC
Source organism: Chloroflexota bacterium (assembly GCA_046051665.1). Taxonomy (GTDB): domain Bacteria; phylum Chloroflexota; class Chloroflexia; order Chloroflexales; family Roseiflexaceae; genus UBA965. The sequence goes on along the minus strand of JBJONV010000034.1, from coordinate 81,537 downwards.
CCTGCGACCGTAGGCACTGCCGTCGGGGATGGCGTCTTGGTGACGGTGAAGGTCGCCGTCGGTGTGTACGTCATCGTCGGGGTATACGTCTGCGTTGGTGTACTCGTTGGGGTGCTGGTCGGTACGACATTGGTGATGGTATAGACGGCACCATCGAGTTTTTGTGAGCCATCACAGGTCGGGTCGCCCAAGACGTATTTGTCTGGGGTCGCTCCGTCGCTTGCGTATGCTGAGATATCGAAGACCGCGTACTCAGTACCTTCGGCTACCAAGTCGTAGGTGTAATTCACGGGGATCGACAATCCACCGACGTTATTGCCTGCAATAACGCCACCGTCATAGTCGCCTGCAGGGATGGTAATCAACCAGGTGTCGGAGCCGCTTGTGTGAGTGACAGTTGCGTTGCCATACGCACCGGCACTGACTGTGCCAATACTAAAGTCGCTATCGCTCGTCGCACTACCACTGGTCTGCTTGAGGGCGATCTTGGTATCGGCAGGGACCCGGCCGTTGATACGGATGTTGAGCGCCGTTGGTGTGGCTTGCTCGTTGGCGCTACGGTCACGTGACGTACCCATGTCGATGACCGGTTGGAGGTTGATGGTGATTTTGTCGAGGTGATTGCCGGTACCGCCGGTGGGCGAAATACCATAGAAACCGAGGTTCTTCACACCACTCCAACCACTGGGCAATTGATGCGAACCCGCATACTTGACCCAGTTGCCGGTGGTGACGGTCACAGATTCATTCAATGTGCCATCGTAGGTGTCATATACCGCCGTCGTCGTCGCTGCGAGGTTTGCTCCCGAGCTACTACTGCCACGCAAAACCTGGCGCGAATAGCTGTCTGCAGCAACGGAACCGGCATCGAGGCCCGATGGAATACCGAAGCGCAGTTCGATGATTTCGTTCGAGCTGAACGAACGTGGGTGGTGATAAAACTCGAAGTCGAATTGTTCGTTATCGGCAAAACAAATCGGCTGATAGAGCATCGACGCATGATATGCATTCAGCTCGACCCACTTGGTACCATCCGGTGCAGCCACACCGTTGAGTGCGTCATACCAGGCTGCACTGCCGTACTGCCACATTTCCATCACGCGATACCCGGTGTCCGACGTACGGTGCGTCGTCTTCCAGCCACGCATGTTGGTCATGTTCATCATCTGCGCCCATGTACCGTCGTAGAGTTCGAACGACGTATTTGCCATGGTACGCACACCGGCATTGGCCAAGTTGATGGTCGGATTGCTGGTTGTCGGGATCACACCGTCGACCGTTGGTGATGGCGTGGATGTATTGGTGCGGGTCGGCGTAGCGGTCGGATCGACGCTGTTGATAACGTAGACCACGCCGTCGAGTTTTTCGGAACGGTCACAGGTCGGGTCGCCAAGGGTGAAAAGGGAAGGCGTTGCACCATCTGCCGATGCCGCAGACAGGTTGAACTGGACGTATTCGCCGCCTTCACTGACTTTGTCATACACATAGGTAATCGGTACCGTCAAACCACCATTATCGTTGGCTGGGATCATTCCACCGTCGTAGTCGCCTGCGGGGATGGTAATCAACCACGTGTCGCTCGCGATGCTGTGTGTTACGGTTGCATTGCCATACACACCAGCAGACACGGTACCAATCCGGAAGTCCGTATCGGTCGTACCCGTACCTGCCACGCGCTTCAGGGCGATTTTGGTATTGGCAGCAACACGTCCATTGATACGGATGTTGAGTGCCGTCGGAGAACTCAGCTCACTACCAACTCGGTCACGTGACGAGCCAAGGTCGATAATCGGGTTCAGGCCAAGGGTAATGGCATCGAGAAGATTACCGGTTTGGGCATTCGCGCCATCGATTGCCACAAACCCCACATTGCGAATACCCGACCACCCACTCGATGGCAGGACGTGCGTCCCCGAATAGATACCCCATTTCGCCGAAGAAATAGTCGCCGAGTTTGTCGTTGTGTCAGAATACGCAGTTTGTGAGGTCCCATTCACCACGCCACTGCCTTGTGCGGTCGACACACGGACAATTTGGCGACTATACGTATCTGCCGACTTAGAACCTGACGGCAACCCAGACGGGATACCAATGCGCATTTCGGCAATGTCAGTACGGTTGCCCATTGGGCGGTGTGCAAACTGATAGGTCAGCACGTCATTGTTATTAAAACAAATCGGCTGATACAACATCGATGCATAGTCTGCATTCAGCTCTGCGTAGTACGTCCCATTTTGGACGGCGTACCCCGCAACTGCCTGCTTCTGCAATTCGATGATGCGCCCAGTCCGTCCCGGTGTGTAGGCAATGCCGTTACATGATGCAGCCCCCGATGGTGATGTCGTCAGCCAACCACGCATGTCTTCTTCACGCGCATATTGGTACGTCGTCATGGCACAGCCAGAATCATTGTTTTCGAACGATGTATTGACCATCGTGCGGCTACCCTGACTGCCGTTGCCGGTGGGGTTCGATGTCGTCGGATATTGATCGTTGGTGATGGTATAGACCACACCGTCGTTCTTTTCGGACAAGTCACAGGTCGGGTCGCCCAGGCCCAGCAACGCCGAAGTAGCGCCATCTGCATCGAGGTCCGAGAGCTCGAAGAAGGCATATTCGTCGGATTCGGTGGTTGCATCATTGGTATACAGGATCGGGACGGTCAAATAGCCAATTCCCGTGGCCGCGTTGACACCACCGTCATAGTCGCCGGCTGGGATTTCGATAACCCAAGTGGAATCGCCGGATGTGTGGGTAACCGTCGCGGTCCCGAATACCGATGTCACCGTGCCAATCGTAAAGTCCGTGTCCGGGGTTGCATCGCCACTGGACATCACCAACGCAATTTTGGCGCCGGATGCGACACGGCCGTTGACACGAATCTTGAGGGCTTGTGGTGTAAATGCCTCGCCCGCGCTTCGGTCACGGGATGACCCAAGGTCGAGGATGGGCTTAAGACCCAAGGTAATCGAGTCGAGGTTATTGCCTGCATTCGAAGCCGAGCTGGTGATGCCATAAAAACCCACATTTTTGATGCCGGCCCATCCGGTTGCAGGGAGTGTATGGGTACCAGAATAGATGCCCCATCCATTTGTCGAAATCTGGGTCGCATCCGCGGTGGTGTCGGTATAGGTCGTCTGTGAGGCCACGGTCGACACACCGCCAGCCTGGGTCGTGCTGGCACGGACAATTTGGCGGCTGTAGCTGTCATTCGCAACAGAGCCGGAGGTCAAACCGCTGGGGATACCGATACGGAATTCTGCCACGTCGGTACGATTCCCTTTGGGGCGATGGGCAAAGCTGTAGGTAATGACGTCACTATCTTGCAAACACAGTGGCTGATAGAGCATCGATGCATAATCGCCATTCAGCTCCGAGTACACTAATCCATCCTCTGGTTTGTACCCTTGATTTGCCTGTACCTGGAGCTCGATGATGCGACCGGAGCGCGCAGGGGAATATGCCGCACCATCACATGTTGCAGCAATCGATGGGTGCGATGTGAACCAGCCACGCATATCTGACATCCGGGCGTATTGGTACGATGTCATCGCACACCCAGAGTCGTTGATTTCGAATGATGTATTTGCCATCGTACGTACACCTTGATCGCCGGTACCGGCGGGGTTGGTGGTCGTTGGGATGACCCGGCTACTCGTGCGACCCGACACCGATTGTGGGGCGACTGCAGCGGGAGCAGCAGGGGCAGCTTGTGCGGTCGTTTGTGGTGCAGTATTCGCCAGAAAACCAATTGATGCGAATATCAACGCACACACGAAGAGCGACACAACACTTTGCCGCCGTTTTGAAAACATTTCCTGCATACACTGCTCCCATTTTGAAGTTTTTGCATTATTCAAATGTAGTTATACTATGTGCCGTAAAAGCTTGTCAAGATACCTCGGTGAAATCACAGATGGCGCATCTGAATGCAAAAATCAACTATTTGGTCAGGATTAGATAATGTTGTTTCATCAAATTCTTTATTTTTTTGGTTTATTTCTCATCTGATGAGACACGCCAGTTACAGAAAACGCAGATGCTTCGGCATCTGCGTGGTCCCGAACCCCGTTCTGTACCTACCCGTAGGTAGGGTATTGTGGCCATCCAGCGGGAGAATCCTCGAAGTCTTGTTGCCGACCATAGGGCGTGCGATCCAAAAACGCTTGTGCACTGTTGAGCCCTTCGACGCCCCGTTGCAATGCAGTGTACGTATGAAACACGTCGTCGCCGAGACGGAAGAACACACTGATACCCTGGCCTTCACCACGCTCGTCCGACATCTTCATATCGAAGTTGAAATCGCTCTGGTATGACGAATAAAACGGGAACCGAATCCCACTCTGCTGCCGATGGGCATCGAGTTTAGCAAACGGTGCACGAGCCACGATGATAAATCGCGTGTCACGTTGCTCGAGATACGACAAATCCGGCAGACTATTCATAAAACCGGTGCATACCGGGCAACCGACATCATTTTGTGGTCCATACATGAAGTGATACATAATCAGTTGTCGTTGCCCCGCGAATAATCCCGCAAAAGGCACGGTACCCTCTGACCCCGTAAAGGTGTATGGCTTTTCCATTTTGACCATGGGAAGACGGCGCCGTTGGGCGGCCACACGGTCGTACATCTTGGTGAGTGCTTTTTCTTCGATGAGCAAAGCGGTCCGCGCTGCTTCCCACTCGCTACGCGCAACAATCGGCGGGTGTGGGATATTGTGCTCCATAGAAACTCCACGTCTTGCAAAATAATCACCGAATAATACCACAGCGTAGGATATGTCTTTGCCACATGCGAGGTTGTCATTCACCACTTCGCGGGGTACTCGCCGATGGCCCACTGCTCCATCCATACATACCAAAGGGTCGTCGCTTGCGCGACGACCCTTGTGTGTACCGTATTTGCGGTACGGTGTACCTCACCCTGATTATGGGGTTGGGGTAGCAGTCTTGGTTGGGGTACGGGATGCATCGATGCCGTTGCTCTGGTCGCCCAGGACGATGATGCGGCCGTTCCGCAGACCGAGGATGGTGTTGGCATACCCGGCGAATGCGCTGTAGATGTCGGTGTACTCGGTCGGGATGAACGTCTGATTGTAATCGTTGCGTCCCCATGCAATCACGGTGCCGTCGTTTTTGACTGCCATCGAGAATTGCGTGCCGGCACTGACTTGCTTGATGTCGATGGCATTGGTCGGAACGATGCCTTGCCCGTATGTGTTCCCACCCCAAGCCACAACCGTGCCATCGGACTTGAGGGCCAAATTGTGATCAAGACCAGCGGCTACCTGCGTCACGCTCTTCAACGTGGTTGGTGGTGCTGACTGCTTGGTGTTGTTTTGACCCCAAGCACGGACCGTTCCATCGGTGAACAAGACGACCGTGTGGTTATTACCACCGACGACGCTCTTGACCACCTTTGTCATCGAAGGAACCTGTGCCTGCGTGAAGGTGTTGTCACCCCACGCGATGACCTTGCCGGCATTGGTCAATGCTAAGCCGTGCGCGCCACCCGCTGCCACTGCTTTGATACCAGAATTTACCGTCTTCGGGAACTTGAGCTGACCCTTGGTGTTGGCGCCCCATCCATAGACACGACCGCCCTTGAGAGCCAAGGCAAAGTTGGTGCCTACTGCGATGTCTTGGATGTTGGAACCACAGCATGGTGGGATGTTTGCCTGGAATTCACGATTCATACCCCAGGTGACCAATGTGTCGTTCTGCAACAACCCGAGCACGAAGGATGCACCAATCGCGCCCTTCTTGAGCAAGAACGGAATCGGGGTTGGGGTTTGAGTTGGCGTTGGCGTGCGGGTATTGGTTGCAGTCCGCGTTGGGGTCGGCGTTTGGTTCAAGATGAAGAACTCACGCTTGACGTCTGTCGCCGCTGCATAGGTAATACCGCCGTTCACACCACCTGCCACACTGGCAACGATAGAACACTTACCTTCACCACCCACCGGGGTCACGGTCGAGCCGCTCACTGTACAGATGTCTGGTGTCAGACTCGTGAACGTGACGGGCAAACCTGACGAAGAGGAAGCAGTCAGGTTAAACGCAGGATCGTAACTCTTGATGTTCGGCAATGTAGGAATTGCAATCGTTTGCGCTACTGCTGTTGCCTCAAACGTTTGAATCACATCTGGCGCAGCCGAGTACTTCGTGGTGCCATCGACACCACCTGCTTGTGATGCCTTGATGCTACACGTACCGACTTTGAGCATCGTTACCTTGCCAGCGCTGTACGTACACACCAACGGAGTCATCGATGTAACAGTCACCGGCAAACCCGACGATGCCGTGGGGCTGATGGTGATGTCTGCACCGTTGTACGGCCGGTCGGTGATGGCAGGGAAGGTAATGGTCTGCGCAGATACCAACTGCACGGTGAACGTTTGGGTAACGTCGGGGGCAGCCCCGTAGAAGGTGCCGTCCTTCAAACCACCAGCCTGCTGCGCGGTAATCGAACAGGTACCAGCTGTTTTCACATCAACCGTACCACTACTCGTTACCGTACACACTGCCGGCGAATTCGAGATGTACGTCACTGCCAAGCCCGATGAGGCCGTTGCGGTGAGGTTGAAGTTCGCAGCAGTCGATTCCTTATCGGCAATCGCACCAAAGGTGACCGTTTGTGGCGTTGGTGCCGAGTTCGAAATGGTGAATGAGGAAGAAACGCTCGGTGCCGATGCCCAGAGTTTACCGCCTGAGTCCGTTCCACCTGGTTGTGATGCAACGATGGTACATGTGCCAGCGCCTACGACCGTCACTGTCGTCCCACTCACCGTACATTTGCTTGGTGTGCTGGATGTGTACGTAATCGGCAGACCCGACGTTGCGGTTGCTTCACCGGCAATCGAGAACGGTGCACTAGTTGCACCACTATAGAAGTTTTTGCCGGTGATATCACTCAGATCCATGGTTACAGTCTGAGGGTCACCCTGCGAAATGTTGTCGATCCAGAATGAAGCGCCTGATGCCATACCACCCGAAAAGTCGTGCGTCCCGTTGACAAACACGAACTTGTAGAAGTTGTGTGTATCCGGCACCGTCACGGATGCATACTGCCAACCGGAGACGGTTTTTCCGTGCGTGTCAAGAATTTCGGTCTGTGAACAGTCTTCAACCGTTCCTTCAGCCGTGCCATTGCCATTGGCGTCGGTGTCGAGCAAGTACCCAAGCACCGCAAAGTCGTCCGACCCAGCTGCTGAATACCAGTTCAACGTGATGACCTGGCCTGCGATACCCTTGAAGGCATCGCTGACGATGGCAGGACCGTGCTTCACGTGGTAGCCGGGGCTTGCATTGCCACCACCGAGGTTCAAATAGACTGCATTTGTACCTTCTGATGGAACGCCAAATCCACCACTCGTCACGATCGATGCAGTAAAGCTCGCATGCGATCCGGTTGTGATGTCTTCGGTTGGGCCACCAGCGTAGGTCGAATAATCCGTGGTGTCGACGCTCACACAGCCTCCGAGGCTGGTCACACCCAAGTCGATAACTGTACCAACGACGGTCCAATTATCAGGGACGCCACCAGTGACAGCCTCAAAACTGCCATTCTGTAGCCAATTGGTTGCACGGGATTCAGCCCGTGCAACAGAAGAACCCGGTCCCGAAAGTGCCGGGACAGACGCTGCGAAGGCAACGACCAGCATCATAGTGATGGTCAAAACCTTCCGCGCTACCCTACTGTCTCGTAAACTCATCATGTAAACTCCTTGCAATGAACGCACATTCCACAGACGTTTTTGGACAATCAAAAGTTCCCATACTATGAGAATGATCACCCTATTCGTCCATGGACGGTAATACCAACGTGAGAGTAACGTCGATACTACATACAGTAATGAGTATACACGAAGTTTATTTTTGCAATCAGAGTTTTACTCACTTCCAACGTTTTTGTAGATAGATATGAGAAAAATGTCACCTTTCTTCAATTATCTTTAATCTGAAAGAACTCGGGTTCAAAGAATTTATTCTTCAAATCACACAGAATTTTTATGCGATGTTTGTCCTCTGTATTTCCATCTGTTGACTCCTCTTGCCCACAAATCAGCATACGTATGCATCGTCCTTGCGTACAGCCCTGCAACAAGAACGATAAAATAAATTAATCTCTCAATCATGCACGGCGTTACGAACATTCTTGGGACAAATCCTTCTGAAACATGTATCGATGCCATACGCTCAAAGGTCAAACTGCGGAGAAAATCCGTGAGCTGAGCGGAGCAATACATTCGCCGTCCCTCCCCTTTCCTATACCCATTCGTACATACAAACCGGGCCGCCGCGTATGCGACGACCCGTGTCGGGATTCTATCTGAGTGGTGCTTGGCTACGGCGTTGGTGTGGCGGTCTTGGTCGGTGTGCGTGAGACACCGACATCGTTCGTCTGGTCACCGAGTACGAGAATGCCGCCGTTGCGCAAACCGATGATGGAGTTCGCGTAACCAGCATTCACCGAGAAGAAATCTTTGTACCCTTCAGGAATCATGATTTGGTTTGAATCATTGCGGCCCCAGCCGAATGCAGTTCCATCGTTTTTGAGCGCCATCGAAAACTGTGCTCCAGCGCTTATTGTTTTGACATCGCGCAACAGCCCCGGCACATTCGATTGACCGTACGCGTTCCCACCCCAGGCGACGACTCTCCCGTCTTTTTTGAGTGCCAACGAATGATCCAAACCTCCCGAAATGGCCATTACATTGTTGACTGTCGGTGGGACTTTGCTCTGCCCAGATGTATTGCTCCCCCAGGCAATCACCGTGCCCTTTTTGGTTAGCGCCAGGGAGTGATACACCCCTCCTGCGACTGCAACGATATCTTTGAGGCCTTTCGGTACCTTTGTCTGTTTTGCTTTGTTGTCTCCCCATGCAATCACCGTGCCCTTTTTGGTCAAAGCAAGTACATGTGCCTGACCCGCCGCAATAGCAATGATGTCCTTCTGCGTCGTCATGGGGAACGTCAGTTGCTTCAGTGAGTTCGAGCCCCATCCGTATACACGCCCCCCTTTCAGAACCACCGCGAAATTCGAGCCCGTAGCGATATCTTCGATTCCCGTACCACAGCAAGGCGGGATATTGGTTTGGAATTCTTTGTTCATCCCCCAGGTAACGAGGGTGTTGTTTTGGAGTAGCCCGAGGACAAAAGATGCACCCACAGCGCCCTTCTTCATCATGAAAGGAATCGGCGTTGGCGTGAGTGTCGCTGTTTTGGTAGGCGTGTTCGTAACGGTTGCGGTAGACGTCTGTGATTTGGTCAACGTCGGCGTAGAATCATCTATCGTGAATGACTGTGTCACAGGAGCAGCGGCCGCATAGATTGTACCGGCATTCGTACCACCCGCTTGGGAAGCAGTCACGACACAGGTTCCCTTTGCATAGATGCGCAGGCGACGACCAGACACATCGCAAATCATTGGATTGGTGGTGGTATAGGTCAACGCCAACCCCGAACTCGTCGTGCCACTTAAATCAAAGCTCGGCTCGTAGTCGTGCTTTGTTGCGAGTGCACCAAACGTAATCGTCTGTGGAACGGCACTCACGGTAAACGAACGAACCACCGCCGGTGCTGCCGCATAGATCAATCCAGCGCTCGTCCCACCTGATTGCACAGCACTCAGGGTACATGTGCCTGGGATATTCATGTGCACCAGACCAGCAGGACTGACCGTACACACACTCGGCGTGCTCGTTGTATAGCTGACCGGCAACGTCGATGATGCGGTTGCACTGAGCAGAAAATCGCCACTGTTGTATATTTTTGTGGGCGGTGCACCAAAAGTCACCGTTTGGGTTGCTTTGACCAAAAAACTGCGCGAGATTTTGGTCGCCGCATAACTAATCCCTCCGACAGTCCCTGCACCAATATCGATGTCTATCAGACATGTTCCTGGACCAACGATGGTCACCGTTTTGCCCGTTACTGTGCAGACTGACGGTGATGTGCTACTCATTGTCACGGGAAGCCCCCCGGCACTCACTGCGCCGAAATCCAGACTCGTCGTCGCTTCCGTTATATCCGGCATGGCCGGGATTGTTGCACTCGGAATTGCCGGGGTGGCGGTGTACGTGGGCGTTGATGTGTTGGTTGGCGTGTTGGTTGCGGTAGGTGTCGCCGTGTTGGTGCGTGTTGCGGTTGCAGTCTCGGTATATGTCGGTGTGGCCGTGTTCGTCGCCGTAGCGGTATGCGTATATGTCGCCGTATACGTCGCTGTCAGGGTCGGGGTCTGTGTATGAGTCGGAGTCAGTGTGGCAGTGTCCAGCGGAGTGTTCGTCACGGTCGGCGTCATCGTGGGGATTTCGATAATGGCTGGGCTGACATCCGAATAGCCCGTGGCGATACCCTCGCTGTTTTCGCCCGTGACGACGGACCGTATATACAGCCCGATATCATCCGCCGTCAGGGTGTATGTTGATGAAAACGCATCGGAAATAACGAGACACGTCGTCGTATCTGTAGGCGATGTACAGCGCTCCCACCCGTACGACAGAGTCGGAGACTCCCATCCACCCAATACCACTTCATTCCTCAGCACGGCATTGCGCATGGGAGTGCCAAATGGAGCCGTAGTCGCCGTCACCATCGGCGCTACCGGCGCAACCAATTCTTTACACTGCGCGCCGAATCCATCCATCCAGAGATTCGACTGCGTTCCGTAACCCGTCATCAATGACGTCGTCGTGACGGTCGATGGGTGGGTGGTAATGGTGGCAGCGTTACAGATGGACGTACGCGATGTACCCGAGCCAAGCACAATGCTCTCGGGGCGTGTCAACATCATCGGCGTACCGCTATATGCAATGTAGTCAGTCTCGGTGACGGGATCATCCAAATGAAGCGGATCCTTGCACAATAATCCAGCACGCGTTCCCGATGACGATATAAACCCTATCCCCACCGCTGCCATGCCATCGGGACAATAGACATACCCTGCAACATGGGTCACCGTGCTGACGACCAACGCATCACTTACTGCGGCACACTTCGCACCCCAGGACTGTGGATTCACATGGAAGTTCAAGCCCACAACGACATGATTGGCAGGGCAAGACCAATATCCGTTCCAATATCCACCGCCCCATTGATAAAACGGCGCATTTGTGGTGGAACCGAAGATAGGAACAGTCACTGTCACCGACTTGGGGGATCCGTTCAACGCAGTCTGACTGTTGCCTGCGACATCTGTGACAGCAAATGTCGCAGCTTTGGTCAGCGTCGACGTCACCGCAGCCCCTCCAGCAATCGCCGTCGAACGCGCCGTGATAGTACAAACGGTTGTTGATGTCTGGACAACGCTCGTGATTTCTGCAATGTTTGTGAGGGTGAAGTCCTCGCCGGCTGTCGTCGACAAACTTCCGCAGTCAATGGCTTCGTTCCCGGTCACCGTAAACCGAATTGCCTTGGTCGTTGTCGTCGCAGCAACCACGGCCAAAGTCACTGTAGGTGCAATCGAATCAGGAATGGTGACGATGGTCGACTGCGGCGATCCACCAAGTGCGGTTTGCGGATTCCCTCCGGTATCAGTTATCGAAAACGTGCTCGCCCGCGTGATCGTGCTTGTCACCGAAGCACCACCATTCGTTGCAGTAGATGTTGCGCTGATCGTGCATACCTGTGCGGACGTCTGCACTATTCCGGTGATTGCACTGATACCCGTCAGCGCAAAATCCGTCCCCGCCACCGACGACAACGTCGTACAGGTAATGGGTTCATCACCCGTCACCGTGAACGTGATTGTGCCGCTGGTGGAAGTCGCAGCACTCGCTGCGAGGGTAACCGTCGGCGCAGTCGTATCTGCAGTTGCAAGCGTATTCAGATTGCCACCGGGAGTCTGCCCCGCTCCCGCAACCGTTACACCACCTGACAACGAACTGATGTAGCTCGATCCACCACCACCACCGCCGTTATCGCCGCCGCCGCCGCCGCCGAACCAACCGCCACCACCACCGCCGCCTTCGTCTTTGCCATCACCACCGAGGTATGCAGCGCCATTTGTTCCTTTATAGGTTGCCTTACAGTTGTAGTCTGTTTGCGGATTGGTGGAACACCCACCGGTTCCTCCGGCACTCTGCGAGCCGCCGGTAGCAGTATTCCCACCAGTAGAAGAAACACCCGTCGTACCACCACCGGCGCCACCCATCCCTCCGGTATATGCGCTGCCGCCGCCACCGCCAGCGGTGACCAGATCAGTGGTTGCTCCAGATAAGCGAATAGCAGACCGACCACCTCCAGAACTCTGATACGTCGCATTGGGCACATAACACGACCCACCACGACCACCCCCGCCATAGGTTACCGGTGTGTAGTAACAACCAGAGAGCGACGTACCCAACACTCCCCCTCCGGCCTGACCTACGATGATCGTAAAAACTTGACCGCTACTGAATGTATATTCACCCGTCGCATACCCACCACCACCACCGTCTGCACCCGGATTAATCGGCGTACCACCGCCGCCTGCACCGAGTAGAAAGAATGTCGCCGTGGTTACACCACTCGGCGGCGTCCACGATTGATCCGCACCAGTGTAGGTAAATGTTTCGAAAAGCGTCGATTCATTATCTTCGTATTTGATGACCACACAGCCATGCCCCCCAATCGTCGATGCGGCGGTCGCACTATTTGTTCCGCCGACACCAACATCTGCCGGACAGCTCGGTGATGCACTAGCCCTCCCGCTGAATGCATTTCTTTGTTTGTTTTGTATGCCGTTCGATGCCAATCTGGGCTCGCGTTGTACACGTTCGCCAGTACTGCTCACGTCGAGATGGTGTATTCCAATGCCGCCCGTAAACACAGAAAATGTGTTTGTCGAAGGGATGTGTTCACGCGGTTGGGCTACAACTGTGTGTGGTTTGCTCCAAACAACGAAGGATTGCAGTACGAACAATACGACCATGCTCATCCGTGCGATTTTTTGCAACGGAGCTTGTATCTTGTGTATCTGATTGAACTGATTTTGGCTACGCATAGAAACCTTAAACTGCTTCCTCGATGACTACCGAAGAATACTCCATGCACATTGTTTTTACCATATAAATATACTACAGTGCTTTATTTATATGAATTCCATAGACACTTGTTTCAGTGTATTTTCAGATTTGAACCTGCATTTTACATATTTAAAAAACAACAAAATGCTCTTTTTTTTGCACATATCCGCTGTATATTGTTTTTTTGTGTTGTTTATTTATATATTCAGGTTTGTTTTCTTAGTATATCTGTACTATGATTTTAGCTTTCGTTATTTTCAATTAAATCTCTGAATATCATATTTTTTATTTTTAACTCTATCAATTGTAACGTTATCACCGTACTACATGCTCCTGCTTGACTACCAATCACTCCATCATCATGGCATGCTGATACTGCAATGCCGTACCCGTTTTCAAAAGTAGTGACGCGTCACGGGTCATGGCTCTGCATCGTGAACACGCATCCTGGTAATGAAAAGAGCGTGTGGATCGCCGATTCATCGGTACAAACAGGGCCGCCGCGTTTGCGACGACCCGTGCATGGATTGCATCGCCGCAGTGCTTGACTACGGCGTTGGTGTGGCAGTCTTGGTTGGAGTGCGCGAGACATCGACACCGTCGGTTTGAGAGCCGAGGACGACGATCCGACCGCTCCGTAAGCCGAGAATGGTGTTTGCGTACCCCGCGGCGACAGAATAAATGTCGGTGTACTCGGGCGGAATATACGTCTGATTGTAATCGTTACGGCCCCAGGCAATCACGTCACCGTTATTTTTGACGGCCATCGAGAACTGCGTCCCTGCACTGACTTGCTTGATGTCGGTGGCATTGGTCGGTATGGTTGCCTGACCGTAGCTGTTATTGCCCCAGGCGATAACCGAGCCATCGCTTTTGAGCGCCAATGAATGATCCAAACCCGCAGCGACTTCGGTGATGGATTTGAGGCCAAACGGTGGTTTCGCCTGATTTGACGAATTTGAACCCCAAGCAGAGAGCGTACCGTCCATCATCAACACCACCGTATGCGAACCTCCACCGGCCATACTTTTGACCCGCTTCAATCCTTTGGGCACTTGTGCTTGCTTGAAGCCATTGTCACCCCAGGCAATCACAAAACCTTTTTGGGTCAATGCCAAGCCGTGCGCGCCACCTGCCGCAATTGCAGTGATGTCTTTGCCTGTAGCCGGTGGGAATTTGAGTTGTCCGAGTGTATTCGCGCCCCATCCGAACACCCTGCCGCCTTTGAGTGCCAAGGCAAAGTTTGTTCCGACCGCAATATCTTGGATCCCAGATCCACAGCATGGTGGAATGTTGGCTTGGTATTCACGGTTCATACCCCAGGTTACCAACGTGTCGTTTTGGAGCAATCCGAGTACAAATGATGCGCCGACTGCTCCTTTTTTCATCAAAAACGGCACAGGTGAAGGGGTGTTGGTTGGTGTCACGGTACTCGTGTTCGTGGGCGTGGTGGTGATTGTCGCAGTGGAATCGACAAAAAAGAATTCACGTGTGATGGGTGTCGCTGCAGCATAGATCACGCCGGATTTCAAGCCACCGGGCTGCGTAGCGGTAATCGTGCACTTGCCGATGGACAGGTACTTGACGCGCTTGCCAATCACGCTACAAACACTCGGCGTACTGGATGAAAACACCACATCGAGTCCAGATGAGGCATTCGCATGCACATCAACATCACCCTGGTAGGCGAGTTTTTCACCCACTGGAGCAAAGGTAATCGTCTGCGGGAGCGCATTGACGGTGAATGAAACCGTCACAGGGGTCGCAGCGACATATTCTATCCCTGCACTCGTTCCACCTGACTGTGTTGCCGTGATGCTACACACCCCGGGTGCGCGGACATCAACGAGTCCGCTACGGCTGACCGTACATACCTTCGCGCTCCGCGAACTATAACTAACCGCCAGCGTTGATGAGGCAGTTGCAGTCAGCGAAAAATCCGGTGCTGTGTAGAGCCGACTCGCCGGAGTTGCAAAAGAAATCGACTGCTTGCCACGAATCGTGATCGTGCGGGTCACATCTGGTGCAGCACCGTACACAACGCCCCCAACCGTGCCGCCAGCTGCAGAGGCGGTAATCTCACAACTCCCCGGCGCGACGATGGTCACCACTCCAGCCAGCGTAACGCGACAGATGGTCGGTGTCGTGCTGACATACGTCACAGGCAAACCGAGATTTGATGTCGCGGTCAGGGTGAACGCCGGTCCGTCTTCGGTGCGCGCAGGAGGAGACGCAAAAACGATGTACTGCCCCGCAGGTGTGGGGGTAATGGTAGGAATGGATGTAGGGGTCGCTGTATCCGCCGACCCCGGGGTTGGGGTATCGCCCGATGCGATTGGTGTTTCGGTGTGTGTTGGGGTATCGCTGCTTGCCGGGGTCGGTGTTTCGGTGTCTGTTGGTGATGCAGTATCGGTGGGTGCACTCGTCACACTGGGAGTGCCCGGCCCTGGTGTCTGCGTGCGGGTATACGTTTTGGAGGCCGTCAGCGTCATTGACGCAGTCGGGGTACGTGTGGCCGTTCCGGCGACATCCGTGATGCTATAGACGACCCCATCGTTTTTGAACGAACCATCGCAGGTCGGTGCTGCATAGGTCCACATTGTGCTTGCACTCGCCCCGTTTTCACCAGGATTGGCAAGCTCAAAATAGGCATATTCGGTCGATTCTGCCACGGCATCACTACGGAAGTTCACGGGTATCGTGAGTCCGCTTTGATTGTTGGCTGCGACCTTACCGCCATCATAATTGCCGGCCGGGACCGCGATAACCCAGATATCACTGCCGGCGGTATGTGTGACTGTTGCATTGCCATAGACTCCCGCAGTCACGGTACCGATTGTGAAGTCCGTGTCGGATATTGCATCGCCAGGGTTTGCGACGTTGCGACGCAACACGAGTTTGGTGTTGGCAGCGATACGCCCATTGATACGGATTTTGATACCGGTCGGGTTTGCACCTTCAGCCGCAGATCGGTCAATGCTGCCGCCCATGTCTACGAGCGGTTTCATATTTACCGTGAACCGATCAACGAGGTTGGCCATGCCAGACGTAGGCGAGACACTATACAACCCAAAATTCTTCACACCAGCGAATGTCGAAGGAACGGTGTGTGTCCCCGAAAATTTCGCCCAATTTTGAAACACCGGCGAGATATCGAGGCTGTTGTAGAGAACCGTCGTTGCATCAGTCGTACCGGTATAGCTCGTATGTCCGCCGGTAGAAAGACTGCCGCCCGCGAGAATCGTGCTCCACCCACGCAACACTTGACGTGCGTACGTGTCTGCGGGTCTGTACCCAGCAGAAACAGGCGTCGGGAGGCCGAATCGTACTTCGATGGTCTCGGCCCGTGAAGCCCAGCGTGCATGTTGATAAAACTCAAAGCCAAAGACATCGTTGTTGAGCATGCACAGTGGCTGATAAATCATCGATACCGCAGCGGTGCTGATTTCTGCGTAGTAGCTGCCATCCGGTATCGTCGTAATATAACTTTCTGCGCCGGGCATTCGTGGCCATACCTTAATCATTCTGCATCCATAGGTCCCATCCACAGGGGTTGTCGTGAGCCAGCCTCTGCTCGAGGCCTCACAGAAAACGCCGCTGGTCCCATTGTTTTCGAACGATGGGTTCGAGATGATGCGTGCTGCACCATTTGCCACATTTATCGTCGGATTACTGGTGGTCGGTATAACGCGACCTGTCCGCCCGGTACGCTGTGATGCTCCGATTCCCTGTACCTCTGGCGAAACGATTGACCAGAATACACACACAAGGATGACGAGCGCCACTTTGTGGGAAAGCACTGCGAGATGACGTCCCATAGCGGTCCTCAAATGTTTACCAAAATTCTTCTGTATTATAAATAATTGCGCGCATCCTTGTGTATGTTTTTCCGAGAAACAGGCGTGTTTTTTAAATCTTTCATGGATAAAATACGAACAGCAAACGACATCTCGCATGATTACCGGAAGCTATTGCACAATATCGCATTCACATCTTTTCTCTGTCTGTGGATGTCGCCCAATCGCGCAGAGTAGCATGTTGACGAGACCGAATGACTCCGAGATTTATTTATTTCTTGGCTACCTCATTGACATGAAAAAACCACTGAATGTAAAGAAAACCCGTTTGCACATACGAGATTCATCGTTACGGCGCAGCATGTGTACGCACTGTCATTCTGCGTACATGTGTCGAGAAAATCGGGTTTACGCTGTTTTTGTGGTACGGAAACCCGTCAGTTGAGCGAATCATCCACTCACAACAGGGCTGCTGTCAAACGCCAAACGCTGGATTACATGTACATTCACAGCTTGATACACGAAGTACGCGGGAATGTCGGCATATCCTCCAAGAGCGGAATTTTCCGTCTCATGATTATGATGTCTGGGAAAACCAAGGGCCGCCGCGTTTGCGACGACCCGTGCATGGATAGCATCACCGCAGTAATCGACTACGGCGTTGGTGTGGCAGTCTTGGTTGGTGTGCGTGAGACGTCAATGCCGTCGGTTTGTGCCCCGAGGACGACGATGCGACCGCTCCGTAAGCCGAGGATGGTATTGGCATATCCCGCAAAAGCACTATAGATATCTTTGTACTCCGTCGGGATGACGATCTGGTTGTAGTCATTCCGACCCCATGCAATCACATCGCCGTTGTTTTTGACGGCCATCGAGAACTGTGTCCCTGCGCTGACTTGCTTGATGTCGGTGGCATTAGTCGGTATGGTTGCCTGACCGTAGCTGTTATTGCCCCAGGCGATGACGGTACCGTCGGTCTTGAGTGCCAACGTATGATCAAGCCCCGCAGCCAATTGCCGAACACCCTTGAGCCCCAACGGTGGTTTGGACTGACCACTCGCGTTTGACCCCCAAGCGACGACAGAACCGTCTGTCAACAAAACCACGGTGTGATTCGTGCCACCAGCCATGGCACTGACCGCCTTTAGCCCCTTCGGGACACTGGCTTGCTTGAATGTATTGTCGCCCCACGAGATAACTTTGCCTGCTTTGGTCAATGCCAGGCCGTGTGCACCACCAGCTGCAATTGCAGTGATGTCTTTGGCGACAGTGGATGGGAACTTGAGTTGTCCCCGGGTATTTGCGCCCCACCCATACACTCTGCCGCCTTTGAGTGCCAGCGCAAAGTTTGTCCCGACGGCAACGTCTTGGATCCCAGATCCACAGCATGGTGGGATGTTGGCTTGGTATTCTCGATTCATACCCCAGGTTACCAAGGTGTCATTCTGGAGCAACCCGAGCACAAATGATGCACCAATTGCGCCTTTTTTGAGCATGAATTGGATGGGTGTCGGGGTTAATGTCGGGGTTTTGGTAGGTGTCAACGTAATCGTCGGTGTGAACGTTCGGGTCAATGTCGGGGTCGGTGTATTGTCATCGACCACAAAGCGATAGGTCGCCGCAGGAGCTGCGGCGTATGTCGAGCCGGCATTGGTACCACCCGGTTGACCAACGGTGATGATACAGGTCCCGACCGCAAAGATACGAACCAGGCCGTCCGCTTCTACCAGACACACACCGGTGGTGGTGGACGTATAGGTAGGCGCTAACCCAGAGCTGGCGGTCGCACCGATGCGGAAGGCCGGGTCATAATCGTGTTTGGGGGAACTGGTAGGCACCGTCACGGTCTGAGGGATCCCCAAAGCAGTGAACGAACGTGTCACCTGCGGAGCTGCAGCATAGACCACACCGCCGCTGGTTCCTCCGGCTTGGTCTGCGGCGACCGTGCAGGTACCGACCGTCTGAATATCGACCGTTCCATCGCTCGCGACCGTACAAACACTCGGCGTGAGCGAGCTATACGTCACGGGAAGGCTCGACGATGCACTCCCACTCACGCTGAAGTCGGGCACGGTATAGACGCGGTTGGCGAGGGTTGCAACGGTAATACTCTGCTGTGTCTTGACCACAAACGACCGCGTCACTTGCGGGGCAGCAGTATAGGCAACGCCGCCCACCGTCGCACCAGGCGAATCGGCGGTAATGGTGCAGGTTCCAGGTCCGACGATTGTCACAACTGCGCCGGACACCGTACACACCGACGGTGTCGTCGAAGCATACGTCAATGGCTGACCGATCGAACTCGTCGCAGTTAACGTGAAGTTCGGATCGCCATTGACCTTATCGCTCGGCGTCGCAAAGGTGATGTACTGCCCACTCGGGGTGTTGGTTGCCGTCGGTGTGGATGTCTTGGTCGGAGTGTTAGTCGGTGTATAGGTGTTTGTGGGTGTATGTGTGGGTGTCGCGGTCGGGGCCAAATTGGTGATGGTGTGCACGACACCGTCATCTTTGAACGACCCGTCACAGGTCGGATCGGTCAGCGCCCAATTGGATGAAGCGCCATCGTCCCCCGGAGCGCCCAACTGGAACATCGCGTATTCACCGGTATCACCGATGACATCGTACAGATAGTTTATCGGGATGGTCAGACCGCCTGTGTTGTTGCTGGGGAATATGCCGCCGTCGTAGTCCCCGGCAGGTACACTAATCGTCCAGAGATTGCTCCCACTGGTATGGGTGACGGTGGCATTCCCATAGACACCCGCACTGACCGTTCCTATGGTGAAGTCGCTGTCGCTGGTGGCCGTTCCTTGCCGTTTGCGGAGCACAACCGTCGTCCCGGCAGCAACGCGGCCATTGATACGGATGTTGATACTGCCCGACGTACTTTCGAGGATAGTGGCATCGCGAGAGGAGCCCATGTCCATGAACGGGTCGAGTCCGAGGGTTATTTTGTCGAGCAAATTACCGCAGCCGGGACAGATAGATGCAATGCCATAAAAACCGATGTTGCGGACACCGTCATACCCGGTCGCCGGGAGTGTATGTGTGCCGGAGTATTTTCCCCAGCCCGACACAATGCTCGCCGCGCCGTTGATTGTTCCCGAGCCTTGTGTCTGTGCGACCGATGTCACAATATCAGCAGTGGCTCCGGCGCTACTACTGGCGCGCAAAATCTCGCGGTCATAGCTATCCGCCGCTACCGAGCCAGCCGGAAGCCCCGATGGGATGCCGAGCCGAAACGCTGCAATATCGGTCCGATTGGTTCCGCCGACATTATGATAAAACTCAAAATCGAACGATTCCCCACTCTTGACACAGAGTTTTTGATACAAGAATGAAGCCACATCGGCATTGAGTGATGCCACGTTGGTCCCATCCGGCGCATCCGAACGGATATTCAGCTCGATGGGACGATACGAGACGGGACCAGATTTTGAGCTATTACAGGCTTCTTGCGACAGTGGGTGCGCCGTAAACCAGCCTGCCATATGTTCTTGACGAACGTAATCCCACGACCCCATGGGCAGAGAACAGCTCGAATCAGTAACTTCGAACGATGTATTTGCCATCGTACGGACGCCTGCAATCGATGTGTTTATGGTGGGATTGCTCGTCGTCGGCACGACCCCTGCCACTGTCGGCTCCGTCGTCGGCGACGGTGTTTTGGTCACGGTGGAGGTCATCGTTGGTGTGTATGTGTGTGTCGGTGTAAATGTCTGTGTCGCAGTCGCAGTATTGCTGGGAGTGAATGTTTTGGTCGGGGTGCTCGTCGGCGTGTTTGTCGGATCGACATTCGTGATGGTATAGACGACGCCATCGTTTTTGAACGAGCCATCACAGGTCGGGGCAGCGTATGCCCACACGGTGCCGTCACTCGAACCCTCTTCGCCCGGATTTGCCAGTTCAAAGTAGGCGTACTCGGTTGCTTCGCTTGCCATGTCGTAGGTGTATGTGACCGGAATGGTCAGCCCACTCTGGTTGTTGGCGGCGACTTTTCCACCGTCGTAATCACCTGCAGGGACGTCGATCAACCAGACATCACTCCCACTGGTGTGGGTCACGGCCGCAGTACCATTGGCACCTGCACTGACCGTCCCGAGGGTAAAGTCGGTATCACTGACGGCATCACCGGGATCTGCGGCGTTGCGACGAAGTGCGATTTTGGTCCCAGCAGCAATCCGCCCATTGATGCGGATTTTGATGCTCGCCGGTGTCGATTGTTCGCCGGCGCTACTATCCACACTGCCACCCATGTCGATAATCGGATTCAAGTTAATCGAGATTTTGTCGAGCAGATTACCAATGGCCGATGTCGGCGTTATGCCATAAAAACCGAGATTTTTGACGCCACCAAAATCTGAAGCCACGGTATGTGTGCCGCTGTAGCGTACCCAGTTCTTGAGTGGTGCAACTTGTACCGCTGCCGCGCCACTGCTCGTCCCCGTATAACTCGTCACCGTGCCGGTCGCGGTTGATCCCGATGCCCCTTGGACCGTCGTACCCAGCAGAATTTGGCGTGAATAACTATCCGCTGCTTTGGAGCCGCTGGCGAGTCCAGATGGAATACCGAAGCGGAACTCGACTGCGTTTGTTTCGTTCCAATACCGTGCATGATGATAAAACTCAAAATCGAACGACTCGCCGCCGACCATACAAATCGGCTGATACGACATCGAACCGTAGTATGCATTGAGCTCGATGTAATAATTGCCCTCAGGCGCGCCGACACCTGACAAGCTATCGCCTGCGGTCGCTTTGTTCCACACTTCGAAGACACGACAGCCTTCGAGTGCTTGGACGGGATGCGACGTCAACCAGCCCCGCATGTTTGCTTCACAAATCATCATCCCTGTAACTGTTTGTGCTTCAAACGACGTATTCGCGACAATCCGCGAGCCAGCGTTGGCGACGTTAATCGTCGGATTAGACGTGGTGGGGATGACACGTGCACTGCGTGCACGCTGCGATGCGACTGGTGTCGCATTGGGTATTGCTTTGGCAGGTTTGGCTTCCACCGCTGCAGTGGCAGAAGCACTATGAAGAACAATCGTCGATATACAGACAATCGCAAGAATCAAACGGGTATACACCACCTGGTGTTTCACGATACGCATGCAGGCCTCCGAGGCACAAAAATCACCACTTACCACTATACAATTGACACTCGATTCGCCACACAATAATCTATTACAGTATATGTCCGATAATCTGATAGATTCGTTATATTCGGTTTTCGTGATTCCAGATACTTTTTTTACGCTTGTTGCCGTCCGCACCGGGCAGTATATCCTATCCATGACGACGATCGAGTTGTATTTGTGTAAATAATTAAACTTCGTGATTCAAAAAATTAAAAAACAAACACTATTCGACGTTTTTCAGTAGAGCACGTTGGTTCGTTTCCTGCGCGCAACCGTATCTGGTCGCCGCATGGACTGCACCAGGGCGAGACTCGCGTAGTACATTGACGCAGAAAAAACCGAGGGCCGCCGTATACGCGACAACCCTCGGGTGATTTGATTGTCCTTGTCCTGCGGTGCTACGAGGTTGGTGTTGCCGTCTTGGTTGGAGTGCGCGAGACGTTTATGCCGTCGGTCTGCGAACCAAGCACGACGATCCGGCCGCTCCGCACGCCGAGGATGGTATTGGCATAGCCGGCATAGGCACTGTAGATATCCTTGTATTTCGTCGGAATGATGATTTGGTTTACGTTTGTGTGATTGTTATAGGAGGTTCGGCTCTCTCGATTCGCAGAGTAGGTATGAAATCTATGAGACATCGCATGCAGCCTGTTTGCCGCTGTTATGCCGCACACAGGCGAGTATTTTCTCTAGAACTTTAGAAAAAAACGCAGCGCAGGGAAGTATCCCCACGCTGCATCGTATGGAGTGTGTAAATGACTCCGCTAGCCGCGGAGCGGGGATCCGACGGCAAGGTAGCGGAATCCTTGGGCGACCAACTCGGCATAATCAGGGATCATGCGGCGGCCGTCGATGATGAGGTAGGGTTTTTTGGTGTTGAGTTCGATGGTGCGTGACAAACCGCGGAACTCTTCCCAGTCCGTCGCAATGACGAGCACATCCGTCCCTGCCAATGCACTTTTGACCGATTCGTGATAGCTCAACTTGGCGAACAACGGATTTTTGACGGGGTTGAACCAACGCTGTGCCTCGTGCATCGACATCGGATCGTAGGCATGGATGGCTTCGACGCCACGACCCAACAAGCCTTCGACGACCTTGAGTGCCGACGAATCGCGCATGTCGTTGGTGCGTTGTTTGAACGACAAACCGAGCAGGGCGACTGTTTTGTTGGCAAACGAAAATCCGGCTTCTTCTTCGGCACGATCAAGCAAATACATCTTTTGATATTCGTTGATGTCATAGACCGAACGCAACAGTTGGGCATCCTGATCGCGACTTTCGAGCTGATAGATGAGCGACTGGACGTCTTTGCCGAAGCACGAACCGCCCGCGCCGATGCCCACATACGACCCCCACTTCGAGATGCGGTTGTCGGCGGTGACACCACGCTTGAGGTCTTCCATGCGCACATTGGGGAACGTCTCGCCGATGCGGGCACCGATGCCGTTCCAAAACGAGACATAGGTCAAGAGCAACGTGTTGGCGATGTATTTGATCGATTCGGCGGTTTCGGGCGTTGTTTCGATGAAACTAATGCGCACGTGATTGACGAACTGCGAGTAGATGCGGCGCAGGATGCGGAAGTCTTCTTCGGTGTCGGCACCGACCACGACGCGATCAGGGCGGCGTGATTTTTCGACAGCATCACCTTCTGGCAAAAACTCGGGGTTCGATGCCACGCCGGCATTGGGCACGTTGTGCTTGGCCAATACCTGCTCGAGGGCACGGGCGGTACCGATGGGCACGGTGCTTTTGTTGATGAGCACGACGCGGCGCTGATCGACGCGTTTGGCCAACAATTGGGCGATGTAGTCGACGGCGTTGAAGTAAAAACTCAAGTCAGACGAGCCATCCGGATTGGGTGGCGTGGGCAGACAGAGGAAGATGGCATCGGTGCCTTCGAGGATAGGAGCAATCTCGGTGGTAAAAAACAAATAGCGATTGAGATTTTCGGCGATGACCGTGGCCAAACCGGGCTCGTTGATCATGCGCTCTATTTCTTCGGCTTTGCCGGATGAATACGCAGCAATACGGACTTTGTCGATGTCATAGGCATAGACTTCGTGGCCGTATTCGGAGCAGACTGCTGCGTGGCAGAGCCCGACAAACCCAGTCCCAACGACGATGATTTTCATAGTAACAACATTCCTTCAGCAGACAGAGACAGTGATTAACGGGTAGCGAGGATTTCGGAGAGTGCATCGAGACACAGCGTGTTTTCGGCAGGCGTCCCAAACGAAATGCGCAACACGCCGGGCAACCCCCATGCGCCCAGGCTATTAATAGCGATACCGCGGGCTGCCATGGCTGCGACGACCGCGGCGTCATTGACGCCGGCCGGGAGCGGCACCGCGATGAAGTTGGTTTCGGAGGGGAACGGCGTGAGGCCCAATGCGGTCAGGCGCTCCACATACAGATCACGAGCTTCGGCCGCTTGGGCACGGCTCGCTTCGAGGTGCTCGGTATCGCTCAGGGCAGCAATGCCGGCGACCGCGGCGAGTGCATTGACGTCGAAGACGGGCCGGGTTTTGCTCACATAATCAAGGATGGCAGGGTGCCCCAAGGCGTAACCGAGGCGGAGACCGGCCAGGCCGTAGATTTTCGCATACGTCCGCAACACGACCATATTGGCCCGACCGGCGCGCAGCTCGGCAATCATGTCGGGGAAGTCGCTACGCGTCGCGTATTCGATGTAGGCTTCGTCGACGACGATGAGGACATCATCGGGTACGGTCGTCAGGAACTGCTGCATCTCGGCGGCGCCGTTGGTCGACCCCGTCGGATTATTGGGGTTACAGATGAGCACCATGCGTGTGCGCGGGGTGATTGCAGCTGCCATGGCAGGCAAGTCGTGGGCGCCGTTGCGCAAGGGGATTTTCTTTTGGACGGCGTCCATCATGCCGGTGCGCATCACATAACTGACAAACGTCCCGTCGGCCATGACGACTTCGTCGCCTGCCTCGAGATAGGCCAGGGCAATCAGCAAAATCAGCTCGTCGGAGCCGTTGGCACACAACACCATATCGGGGGTCAGGTTGAAGTGCGTTGCCAACGCGGCCCGCAATGCGGTGTTGTTGGGGTCAGAGTAGCGGTGCATCGTCGGGAGCGCGGCAGCGGCAGCGGCCATCGCTTTGGGTGAAGGTCCGAGTGGATTTTCGTTCGCTGATAAGCGGGCGACCACCGGGACGGGTGCAGCGGCAGCAGGTGCACTGCGCATCGAACGAAGGGCGGCGATGGCTGGTTTTTGTCGCATACGGCATACCTCAGATTACACAAACGCACTCATAAATGCATGCTAGTATAGCACGCTACTGCGTCAAAATGGGCTCTACTTGCACGTTGTGAAAAAAAGTGCTATTCTCGAAATAATACCTTTTTTCTTTCCTGTGCGTATCTGAGGAGTCTCTGTGAGTCGTGCTGTCATGCCACCCGACGTCGTTGTGCGTCGACTCCCGCTCTACGCGCGGAGCCTACGCTACCTGTTGCACGAAGGGGTGCTGTCGGTATCGTCCCAAGAACTCGGTGATCGTATCAATGTCACCGCTGCCCAGATTCGCAAGGATTTGTCGTACTTCGGCGAATTCGGCAAACAGGGTATCGGCTACGACGTCGAACGGTTGCTCGAGCAAATCGACCAAATCCTCGGCCTCGACCGCGCCTGGGCAGTCGCCCTGGTCGGCGCCGGTCAATTGGGTGAAGCCATCGTACGTTACGAAGGATTCCGCGCGCAAGGCATTCATATTGCAGCGGTGTTCGACGCAAATCCCGACAAAGTCGGCAAATTATTGGGGAGTATCGTCGTCGAACACGGCGACCGCATCGCCCAGACCATCCCGGCCCGCAAGATCGAGATGGCCATCATTGCCGTTCCCGCCGACAAAGCACAAGGCGTTGCCAATGATCTCATCAAGGCCGGTGTGCGCGCCTTGTTGAGTTACGCGCCGACGGTATTGCAAGTACCAGAGGGCGTCTGGGTGCGGTATATCGATCCACTTTCGGTGTTGCACTCCATGACGTTTTATTTGGCGCGCGGCGACTAAACATCCACCCACACAAACGCCCGTTCCGCGATGCGGAACGGGCGTTTTTTCTCAGAATACAAATAACCCTACTCGACCTGGCTGACCGTCGAACCCGCACGGGCGACCATGGGAAGCGACCCGAGGTAGGCGTCGATTGCAAGGATGACCTGGGTACGACAGGTACCCGCTTCATCATGCTCTGCGGCGGTCCAAACGCTCACCTGAATGGTCACCTGGGCTCCGTGCATGTCGCTGATACTGGCCCGTGCTTGTGGCTCTGGGGCGACCGTCGGGACCATTTGCACGATACCCGGCAACGCATCGACCACGTTTTCGAACGGACTGTTGCGCGGCAACGTCAGACCAAAGGTCAACTTGCGCAAACCGGAACGGGTGTAATTCGTTATCGCAGTGCCATTGATGGCGTTGCTGGGGATGTGGACCAACATGCCTGCGTGGGTGCGGACGACGGTGACGTGCAACCGCATCGCGGTGACCACACCACGCACCCCAGCGATACAGACTTCGTCGTCGACTTGATATGGACGGTAATAGAGCAACATGATGCCTGCGGTGTAGCTTTTGGCGATATCTTGGATGGCCAACGCCACTACCACGCCGCCGAGACCCAACCCTGCCATGAAGCTCGAAGCGACCGTGCCCCATCCACCCTGTGCAAAGGCAATCGATGCGCCGATGAGGAGCGTCACAATGAACACCACGCTCCCTGCCAGTGCGGCGATGTCGGCGGGGAATCCCATGCGTGTAGCACCTGCTTGCGACACCACCCGGAGCCGGCGCGCGATGACCACACTGCCCAACAGAATGCCGAGCACGATAAGAATCGTCGGGGTCTGCGTGAGTATCGTCGCGAGTATCGTCTGCATCCGTCTCTCCTCCGGTGGGAATTCATGTATTGCCTGTAGTGTAGCATCACCACGCACCATGGTCACCCAGGGATTGATACTATAATAGGGAGAGAGAATGCCATTCGTATACAGCACCAGATAGCAGGACATCCATGTCGATAGACGATGCATTGTTTCGCAAAGCGATGGGCAGCTTCCCCAGTGGCGTGACCGTTGTGACGACGGTGCACGACAATGCAGCATATGGAATGACCGTGAGTTCATTCACCTCGTTATCGCTCAAACCACAACTCTTGCTCGTCTGCATCCAGAGCCACTTACCCACCCACGCAGCCATCCTCAAATCTGGGATGTTCGCAGTGAGTATTTTGGCGGCCGACCAGGCCGATATTTCGCAACATTTTGCCAGCAAAATCGCCGATAAATTCACCGGTATCAACTGCTCGACGACCGCTGCCGGCATCCCCGTTATCGCCAATGCCTGTGCGACATTCGAATGCACGCTGGCGCATGTATTGCCGGGCGGCGATCACTCGATTATCGTCGGCGCCCTCAACGAAGCACATGTCAGCGACCGTGCCCCGTTGGTCTACCACCGCGGCGGCTATCATCAGCTGGCATGAACACCGTCCTTTTGCCGATATCGCCCGTTACCCCTGCCGCACAGACCATCACTGCGGCTGCCGCCCAGATTGCAGCCGGCCAATTGGTTGCCATGCCGACCGAAACCGTCTATGGGCTGGCTGCTGATGCCCATAACCCTGCCGCAGTCGCGCGTATTTTTGCGGCCAAAGGGCGACCCACCACCGACCCCCTCATCGTCCACATCGCCGACCTGGACCAACTCGCCACGGTCGCGGTGGATATCCCCAGCACATTTGCACTCTTAGCAGAGGCATTTTGGCCGGGTCCATTGACCATCCTCCTCCCCAAACATCCGGACCTTAGTCCGACCATCACGGCAGGATTCGACACCGTCGCAGTCCGGATGCCAGCGCATCCCGTCGCCTTGGCGTTGATCCGTGGCTGCGCCACACCGCTGGTTGCACCATCCGCCAATCTGTTTTCGCATCCTAGTCCGACCACTGCCCAGCATGTGATGCACGACCTCGAAGGCCGCATCGCAATGGTGTTGGATGCGGGGGCATGCCAGATTGGCGTCGAGTCGACCATTGTCGACATCACCCGCACCCCTGCAGTCATTCTGCGCCAAGGCGATGTCTCGGCCGAGCAACTCACCACGGTCCTCGGTGATGTCGTCATCCAGCAGCGCACCCTGACGACGACCCAAGCGGCCCCCGCACCCGGCATGCTCCTCAAACACTATGCACCGCGTACCCCGTTGACGGTGTTGCGCGGGCCAGTCCAAGCCATCCAGCGGACCGTTACGCGCATGCACCAAACGGAGCAACTCATCTGGCTGTGTTATGCCGAAGACACCGCGTATGCAGGTCAAATGGGGATAGCGACCATTGTGCTCGGTGCGCGGGACGATGGTGCGCAGGTCGCCCGGCAGTTGTTTGCGGCGCTCCGCCACGCCGATGCAGGGGGTGTTGCACGGATCGTCATTGCCGAACCACCAGGTGGTGGGGTAGCAGCCGCCGTGCGTGACCGTCTCTTCCGCGCCGCCGAAGGGGTCGTCACGACGGTCGAATAGGTAGCCGTAGCGGTGTGCTATACTTTGCAGAATATCTTTTGCAGGTGCGAAATGAGCTGGTGGAAGCGCTTTTTTGGTATACAAATAGCCCCCAAAGAACGCGCCATCATTCTGTATGTGCGCTGTGATCGATGCCAGAGTAACGTTGCTGTCCGCATCGACCGCTACAACGATTTGGCAATCGAATACGATGCACGCGAGGTCGAGGCCGGCTATGTGGTCAACAAAACCATCATGGATGCCAAATGCTTCCGCCCGATGCAGGCCACATTAACCTTCGATCGGCACCGCAACGAGCAGAGCCGAACCATCAGCGGGGGGACCTTCATCGACGAAGCAACCTATCGAGCACTGCACCCAACCGCATAATCACACAGCAGAGCAGCGAGGAACAATGGATTTTCACAACCCCCAATGGCAGTCGTCGATGCGCATCCGGCTGGACATCAATAACACCCTCCGCGATGTTGTCGGCGCCCACGGCATCGACCCCAACGACATCACTGCCATGGCCGGCGCCGCCGCCAAAGCAATCGCCGACATCGAAGCACATCGTGCGCATCTCGGCTGGCCCGACCTGCCATCCCAAGACATCAGCGCCATCATTGCCGCAGCCCAAAAGGTCATGCACGTCGAAAACTTCGTCGTTTTGGGTATCGGTGGCTCGGCGCTGGGCAATATCGCCGTCCAATCAGCCCTCAATCATCCTTTCTACAACGACCTGCCTCGTGGCAAACGCACCCATCCCAAGCTGTATGTCATCGACAATTCTGATCCGGATTTGAATGCAGCGTTGATCGACACGCTCGATCCTGCCAGTACGGTCTACAACGTCATCTCCAAATCCGGTACCACTGCCGAGACGATGTCGTCGTTTTTGGCCGTGCGCGAGCACCTCATCAAAACCCTCGGCCCCAATGCCCTCAAAGAACACGTCATCGTCACCACCGATCCGAGCAGTGGCTTCATGCGCCAAATCGGCCTGCGTGAAGGCCTGCCGATGCTCGAACTGCCACCGAACGTCGGCGGTCGTTTTTCGGTGCTCACCACCGTCGGCTTACTCTCGGCAGCGGTCACCGGGGTCAACATCGAAGCGATGCTGGCTGGTGCCGCCTACGGCTACAAACTCGCATCCAACCCCGATGTGCTCAAGAACCCAGCAGCGTTGGCGGCCATCGTGAATCTGCTGTGTGCCAAACAGGGCCAAAACATGGTCGTCATGATGCCCTACTCGCACCACCTGCGTCATATCTCGGATTGGTTTGCGCAACTCTGGGCCGAGAGCCTTGGCAAAAAAACCAGCCTCAGTGGTGAGACGGTCAACGTGGGCACGACGCCCATCCGCGCACTCGGTGCAACCGACCAACACTCACAGGTACAGTTGTACGTCGAAGGACCCTTCGACAAGCTGGTCAACTTCATCGCCGTCGATACCTTTGCCCACAACGTGACCATCCCTTCGGCATATACCGACCTCGAGGGTGTGTCGTACCTGGGTGGCCATACCTTCAACGAGCTCATCAACGCCGAACAACAAGCAACGGCCATCGCCCTCAACGACGCCGGTCGGCCCAACATGACGCACACACTGCCGGCCATCAATGCATTCACCATTGGTCAGTTGTTTATGTTGCTCGAAGTCCAGACGGCCATCGCCGGTGCGTTGCTCAATATCAACACCTTCGATCAGCCCGGCGTCGAAGCCGGCAAAATCGCCACATATGCCCTCTTGGGCCGTGATGGCTTTGCCGAGCGCCGTGCGGCAATCGCCGCGGCGCGGGCCCGTCGCTCCGCACAATGGGAGGTCTAACGATGACCGAATCTGCCTGCCCCACCTGCTCTGGGCCGCTTACCCCTGTCGCCGCAGTCGTTGCACACCCATTCACCCCGGATGCACTGCGCGATCAACTAGCATTGGCGCCGATGCCCCAACCCCGCCGGGCCGGTGGTTTGGGCTGTATGTCGATTATCCTGAGTGCATCGGTAGCTTTTGCTGCTGCCGTTATCATCGGTGGCATCAGTCAGTTCACCTTGGGTACCGACTACCCCGCCCCTGGCTACCGCTTCGGCGAAGCAGCGATTTTCAGCGGCGTGGCGGCGTTTATCATCGTAATGACTGCCATGTTCTCGGTTTTTGTCTGGCGACAAGCCAATAACGACCGCATCTACAAATCCATCGTGGTGGCATGGTTCGCCCAAAAAACCGCATACGAAAACGACCTGTACTGCACGACCTGCAATACGCGCATCCCTGGACCAAAAAATCATTCGTAAAGGAAAAAACACATGACAACGATCGATCTGCTGCTCTGTCACGCAACGGTCGTCACCATGGACGCACACGGCACCATTCTCCATGATGGTGCCGTTGCTGTACACGGTGATACCATCATCGCCATCGGCAGCACTGACACACTCACCGCCCGCTATCAGGCCACCCAGACTATCGACTGCAACGGGTGCGCCATTACCCCTGGTCTCATCAATGCCCACGCCCACGTCCCCATGAGCCTCTTGCGTGGCATTGTGGCTGATCTGCAGCTCGATGTCTGGTTATTTGGGTATATGTTCCCCGTCGAAGGACGCTTTGTCACGCCAGAATTCGTACGCGCCGGCACGCTCCTGTCGTGTGCCGAAATGATCCGCAGCGGCACGACTACCTTCGTCGATATGTACTTCTACGAAGAAGAAGTCGCCCGCGCTGCCGACGAATCCGGCATGCGTGCTGTTTGTGGTCAGTCGGTGATGCGCTTGCCTTCCCCCGATGCGTCGTCGTTCGACGTCGGCCTCGAACGCGCTACCCGCTTTATCGACGCATGGCATACCCATCCGCGTATCACCCCGACCATCGCCCCGCACGCGCCATATACCTGCACCGACGAAATCTACGCACAGGCCGTCGCCCTCTGCAAAACGTACGGCGTACCGCTGGTCACCCATTTGTCCGAAACAGCCCGTGAGGTCGAAGAATCCCGCGTCGACCGCCAGGGCACCCCCATCGGCTACGCCGAACGCGTCGGCGCATTCAGCGTGCCCTGTATCGCTGCTCATTGTGTCCATGCCACCGACGAAGACATCGCCACCCTGGCAGCCAAAGGCGTCGGCGTTGCACCTTGCCCCACCTCAAACCTCAAACTCGCTAGTGGCGTGGCACCCTATACCAAATTCTTGGCTGCCGGCGTCAAAACGGGCTTGGGGACCGACGGCCCGGCATCGAACGACGACCAAGACATGTTCAGCGAAATCCACCTCGCTGCGCTGTTGCCCAAGGGCCTGTCGGGCGATCCCACGGTCATGCCGGCCAAAACCGCCTTTTCGTTGGCTACTTCCTCCGGTGCCCGTGCCATTCATCAATCCGAGCGCATCGGCTCGCTTGAAGTGGGCAAACAAGCCGACCTCATCGTCGTCTCGCTCGGCGCGCTCCACAATTCACCGTCGTACACCTACGCCGCAGACGCGATTTATAACCAACTCGTATATACCTGCCACGCCAGCGATGTACGTGACACTATCGTCGCTGGGCGCATCCTAATGCGCAATCGCGAGTTGTTGACACTCGACGAACAGGCGATTCTGCGCGAGGCACGCCGTATCTCCCACGAGATCAACACCTTCCTCGCCAACCGCGAAGAACACCTCCTCGACAAGATTCTCGCCATCAGCCCTATCCAAGCCAGCGAGATTTTCGAAATCCAGGTCAAAGCAAAAATCGAACCCAGCGACGCCGTCGCCATCCGTGACATCCTCAATGCAGCGCCTTTTACCATCGTGCGCCAAAACCAACGGACCCAATACGATACCTACTTCGTCTGGAACGACACCGCACAGGGTCGTATCCGTCTGCGTGAGGACCACCGTACCGATGCCCAAGGCCGTACCCCGCCCTATTACACCCTGACCCTGACCGAACCCGCCAAACGTGTCGAGTACAACGCAGCAGTCCAACTCTCACGCGCGCGCTATACCGCACCAGCTAATCACACCGAGCGCTTCTACCGCGAATACTTCCAACCTAATCAGGTCATCACCATTACCAAAGAACGCCAGCGCTTGCACATCACCTACCATGATACCGAGTTCGCGGTCAACATCGACACCGTCAGCACGACCGCAAACGCCGGCATGTATGTCGAGCTCAAAAGCCGCACCTGGAGTCAGCGCGACGCCACACACAAGGCTGCCCTGATGGGCGATATCCTGCAGCTGTTCGGCATCGACGATACCCGCCTCATCAAACACGAATATGTCGAACACCAATAAGTACATCATCGGCCTGACCGGCAACATCGCCTGCGGCAAAAGTGCCGTCGTCCAGACCCTCGCCGCTGCGGGGGTCCACACCATCGACGCTGATGCCGTTACCCGACACCTCCAACAACCCGGTCAGGCTGTGTACGCCGCCATCGTGGCTTCCTTCGGCACGGGCATTCTGCTCCCCGATGGGACCCTCGACCGTAAAGCCCTCGGTGCCATCGTATTTGCTGATCCGGTCGCGCTCAAGCGCCTCGAGCAGCTCATCCACCCTGCCGTCCGCCAGCACATCCTCGATTGGCTGGCAGCCCTCCCCAGCGGCACAGCAGCCAATCCAACCATCGCCGTCATCGATGCCATCAAACTCATCGAATCCGGCTGGCCGGCCTATTGTGATGCCGTTTGGGTAGTCACCGCTCCACGTACGAGCCAAATCGAACGACTGATGCAGACCCGCGGCCTGAGCGAAGCCGACGCCATCCTCCGCATCGACGCCCAAGCACCCCAAGCCGACAAAGTTGCGCGTGCCGACGTCGTATTCGATAATACGGGCACACTCGCATCCCTCCAGCAACAGGTTCGCACCGCACTCGCAGCCGTCTATACCAGTCTCGCCGCCAGGTCCACTTCGAATCCAGCAACGGAGCGTTGAGATTTTTCGCCTACAGAAAGCTCATTACCCATGCATTTCACACGATTTTGGTCGATCGTCGAATCCACCCACGATATTTCGAACCCATGCACCCCTCAGAAACTCGACCAGCTCATCGACATCATGGCCTTCCGCGCCGAACAACATGTCCTCGACATCGGCAGTGGCCGTGGTTGGCTCGCCACCCGTATCGCCGAACGCACCGGCGCGCACATCACAGCGGTCGAAGTCAACCCTTGGTTCAATGAAGTCGCCCTGCACCGTGCCCAACGCGCCGGCGTCCACGAGCACATCACCATCGTCCAATCCGATGCACGCGATGTCTCGCTCGCTGACGCCCACTATGACGCCGGTCTGTGCATCGGCGCGTCGTTCGCCCTCGGTGGATTAGCACCACTCCTCGATACCTTCCGGCGCGTCGTCAAACCCGGCGGCCTGATTGCAGTGGGCGACATCTTCCGCTCATCGGCTGTTCTCCCACCGGAACTCGACAACCTCGGCCCCGTCCCCACGCTGGCGGAATTGGTCGACCACATCCGCGGCGCGCACGAGCCCATCGACATGATCGTCGCATCACCCGAAGACTGGGACCGCTACGAGACCCGCAAATGGCGTGCCGGCCAACACTGGATTGCCACCAATCCGAGCGACCCCGAGCTCGAGCAGTTCCGCACCACGTTCACCGCCATGCGTCACGACTACCTGCACTACGAAC
Source organism: Chloroflexota bacterium (assembly GCA_046051665.1). Classification (GTDB taxonomy): domain Bacteria; phylum Chloroflexota; class Chloroflexia; order Chloroflexales; family Roseiflexaceae; genus UBA965. The sequence continues at coordinate 47,420 of JBJONV010000034.1, read as the reverse complement.
GACCACACATCGGCTGGGCCATCATCGTCGCGCGTGTCTAGTTTGTTCGTTTTTTATGTGGAAAAGCCACCCCGTGCTCTGGCACGGGGTGGCTCTTTTCTTGCATCAATTGTTACCAACACGCATCCCGATCGATGACCTTCTTGCACAACCACCGCCACACAATCATGCATGTACAGAAAACACCCCCTCCGGGACTTGCCCAGAGGGGGTGTCCAGCGCCATCTGTTAGCCGCGCAAACTGTTGTAGAGCGCATCGTGCTGTTCGACAATCCGGTCCCAACCAAACACATCCATCAATTCACGACCGCCACGGCTCAGGTGGAACGCAAGCTCCGGATTGGTACGCAGCCGTTCAATCGCCTCTGCTAATGCCGTATCGCTGTCGGGCTCGACCAGGAGTGCGTGTTTGCCATCCATCAAATCTGGCAACGGATCTTGGCTAACGGCAAGCTGCGCCTTGGTGGTAATCACTGGCACGCTATGCGCCAATGCCGTTAGCAGGCTCCCACGCCGATACGAATACCCATCACTGAACGGCAGCACCACTGCATCGGCAGCAATGAGGTAGGCGGATACATCTGTCGGTTCGGCGTGGCCGGTCACGATGACGCGGTCTTCTAATCCGTAGTCGATGATGTTCTGCCGCACCCGCCGGGCGTATGCCTGATCTTCATTCGATTCGCCTTCGCCACCAATCAACGCCAACCGCGTTGTCGCCGGCAAGCTACGCATCGCCAACAGCAGCGTGTCGATGCCTTTGGTGTGCGTCAATAACCCGAAGTACGCGAGCAACATATCGCCATTGAGCACCCCAAATCGACTGCGCCACAAGGTACGGTCGTAATTCTCAGGCGGTGCGGGTGACACATTGGCACCGATGGGGATAAACACGGTGTTGGGATTCCACATCCCTTTGGCATCGTCTACCACGGTGTGATAATCGCCGGCATTCGTCATCACGGCGCCATCGGCGTCTTGGATGATTTTTTTGGTGTACCAGTTACGCAAAAAACCCGCTTTTGGGAACAGGTACGGCGGCAACAAATCATGCGCCGTGGTGACCACACGCAGTCCTTGTTTGCGCTCGCGCGACAGCAATCGTGGCAAACGGTTGATCGCCACCTTCATATCGTAGGCGCCCGTCTGATATTGAATGTGCACGATATCGGGTTGGAGTTTTGCAATCGTCTGACGGATGATGGGGATACAACTACTATCCCACTTCTCGATGCGTACCGGATAGATGCGTGCCGCATCGCGGTACGCTTGCCCCTGCTTGCCCGTCATGATGGCGACCTCGTGCCCGCGCTGACTCAACGCCACACTCAATCGCCGTGTATAGTCACCAATCCCCCCCGACATGGGTGGGTATTCGGCCGATATCATCAAAATACGCATCGTATCCTCGCTTCAGTCCCGTCGCATTCGCGCACGCTACCCTAGACGCTCCGTCCCAACAAACTGGCAGCCAATCCCTGCAACTGTGCTTGAATTGCGCTGTCTGTGACCTGTACGCGTGCCAACGCCGCACATGCAATCGCATAGTGATGTTCGGCCAATTGTGCCGTGTATGCCTGCGCGCCGGACGCATCAATGGCGTGGCGTGCAGCCGGCAGTGCTGCATCGTCACCCGCAGGCGTTGCATACAACCGATGCAACGGACCGTCTTGTGGCTCGCGAGCCAGCGCATAGATGACGGGCAGGCTCTGCTTGCGGCGCAACAAATCTGCCGCATCCGGTTTGCCGGTGACCGCTGGATCGCCCCAAATGCCCAATATGTCATCCTGCATCTGGAACGAAATCCCCAGGTGCAATCCAAACTCACCCAATGCCCGTGCATCGTCGTCGGATGCATTACCCGCCAACGCACCGAGCTCGCAGCAGGCTGCCAGCAACACAGCCGTTTTGCGCGTTACCATGGCGATATAGGCATCTTCGCTGACGGTCTGCTTGCCCTCGAAGCTGATGTCGAGGTACTGGCCTTCACAAATCGACAAAATCGTTCGATCAAAGCGCGCCAATATCTCGAGCACGCGCTCTGCGGGTACACCATTGGCACGCATCCGCTGGATGGCCATATGTGCTACGACAAACATCCCATCGCCTGCGTTGATCCCCTGCGCCAAACCCCAGATCGTCCACAATGTGGTCCGACCGCGGCGCAAATCACTGTTGTCTTGGATATCGTCGTGGATGAGCGAAAAGTCGTGGATGAGTTGGATCCCCGCAGCCAACGGCAATGCCTGTGCACGCGAACCACCCATCATGGCACAACACATCAGCGTGATAATCGGCCGTAATAGTTTGCCAGGATCAGCGTATTCCACCTCGAGTGCCTGATTGCGCCACCCCAAGTGGTACTCTTGCATCGCATAAAATTCGCGCACTGCTGCGTCATGAGCCGGGTACGCTGCTTGCATTTCGGTCCGGATGATTGTCCGTATATCGTCACTCATGCTGCACTCCCTCGGCGGCGCGGTGCTGTGTCACCACAATCGTTATCGTCTGTGTGCATTATCGCCGATGTACGCGGCTATCACAACCCGATGGCACGCAGCGCTCCACCGCCCACGCAAACAAGACGATGGTGGCGATATCAGAATAGATGAAAAAATTCTCATCCCTGTAATTAGGTTGTCATCAGCTCTCATTGTGGAGTATGCAACTGGGTAGTACACTACTGCTAGTACGATAGATTGTCCTAAGAGGAGCAGATATGGCGCCGAACCTCAGATTTCGCTTTAGTCCGGCCAAAGACGGCTTGGTTAAAGTGCTCGGGCCACTCGAAACAGACATCATGCAGGTAATCTGGCATGACGATTGTGGCACAGTCAAAAAGGTCCATCGCGCGCTGGCTCAAAACCGCGAAATCGCCTATACCACCGTGATGACCACGATGAGTCGCCTCGCCGAAAAGGGCGTCCTCAAACGGCAACGCGATGGTCTCGCATATACCTACACACCCACCCTGACCGAAGACGACTTCGTCACCATGGTTGTCCAGCAAGTCCTCGATGGCCTGCTGACCGACTACAGCGAGACAGCCGTCGACTATATGATCGATTTCTTGGTGCGCAACAACCCCAACGAACTCGAACGCCTCCGCGGTGTCATCGGCAAAACATCCGTCGCCTAAGCACAACCCACTCGGCACTGTCGAGTGGGTTTTCTGCGCTCGCTTAATCACCGCCCACAAAAAACACCATCACGCGTATGCGTGATGGTGTTTTCGTACGCTGGAATGCCTTAGAGTACATTCCCCCACAAATCATATTCGGTAGTGGTCGTGATTTTTACATTGCGTATCGTACCAATCTCGCCTTTGCCCCAGGCAAACACCTGACCATCGACCTCGGGTGCATCGCGGAACGAACGTCCCACCAGCAACGGCCGGCCCTGATCGTCGCTCCCGGTGCCTTCGATGAGCATCTGCACGGTCTTGCCACGCCATGCTTGCTGCCGCTGCGTCGAGATTTCTTGTTGCAGCTGCATCACCTTGTGCCAGCGCCGTTCGATTTGCTTCTGCGGCACCTTGGCCTCGAGGGTGGTCGCATGCGTGCCGGGTTCGTCGCTATAGCGGAACACACCGACACGGTCGAGCGTCATCTCGCTCAAGAATTCCGTCAGACTGAGGAACTCGTCCTTCGTCTCGCCCGGGAATCCGACGATGAACGTCGAACGAATCGCAATCTCGGGCATTGCCTCGCGCAAATCGCGGATGATGCCTTTGGTGCGCTCGATGTCGGGTGGTCGGCGCATACGCCGCAATGTCGCTGGATCTGCATGCTGCAACGGCATATCGAGGTATTTGACGATTTGTGGGTGCGACTTCATCACGTCGATCAAGCGCGCCGTGATGCCGTGAGGGTATGCGTACATCAATCGAATCCAGCGACCCTCGGGCACCACCGTGCAGAGTTGTTCGAGCAGGTCGGCGAGGCCGTCCTTGTTGCCCAAATCACGCCCATAATCGGTCAAGTGTTGCGCGACCAGGATGATTTCTTGGACACCGCGCTCCATCAACTGCTTGGCCTCGGCCAGAATTGCTTCGGGCTTCTTGGAGCGCATATCACCTTTGAATGAAGGAATCGTGCAAAATGCGCAGCGCAAGTTACACCCGTCCGAAATTTTGAGGTACGCCGAAGGACCGGTGACACTCCGTTGGATCTGTGACGTGCGCCAGTCGGCGTATTCGCCAGGCACCTTCAGATCAACAGCTGTCGGGTCAACGGGTTTGAGGTCGATCAAATTACCCACGGCGAAGGTGTTTTTGGCAGGTGTCGCTTTGGGTTGCTCACCAATCACTTCACCGATGCGCATCCACTCACGCGTGCCGAGGATGGCATCCACGCCGCTGACGGCTTTGACCAAATCGCCATGGCTTTCGGCCATACAACCAGCGGCAATCAGCTTCTGGCCGGCGTGTTTTTTGCCACCCATCTCAGTCAAGACGGCGATTGTTTCGTCGCGGGCCGAGGCGATAAAGCTACAGGTGTTGACGATGACGACATCGGCCTGTTCGGCCTCGGCCACCGTGGTGTGCCCTTGCGCTTGTAGGATTCCCGTCATCCCCTCGCTGTCGACGGAATTCTTGGGGCAGCCGAGGGTAATCAGATGTATCTTCATGAGTGGTTCCTACTAGAGCGCAAATTCTGCACCAGCACGGGTTGATTAGCGATAATTGTTAAACTGCAACGCCACCGGGAACTCGTCCGCAGCCTCACGGAGTGCTGCAATGACTAACTGCAAATCGTCGCGGCTTTTGCTCCCCACGCGTATCGATTCACCTTGAATGCGACCCTGCACCTTGGGGAATTTATCCTTCAAGAAGCGCTGAATCTTCTTAGCGACATCGTCAGCCAAGCCTTTTTGGAGGGTAATGACCTGCTTCACGCGACCGCCCGCTACGTCCTGCACATCATTCATCTTAAAGACTTTGATCGACAAGTTGCGGCGCATCGCTTTGCTCAGCAAAATGTCACGGATGGCCGTCATGTGCATTTCGGATTCGGTGGTGATGATGAGTTCTTTGTCGGACAATTCGATGTCCGTTTTGGTGTCCTTCAAATCATAGCGGGTCTGTACTTCGCGCTTGGTCTGATCGACCGCGTTGACCATCTCTTGCTGGTCATATTCAGACACAATGTCAAAACTACTTTCGGCAGCCATGTGATACTCCTTCTACACACCAACGCGGGGAACGTGCGTCCCCGCGTAACCCGCATATTCAATCACTCCGTGTCCATACCGCTTAGGGTGGTGGCCAACTAAACGACACAACGTCACCGGGGGTGTTACTCAAACGTTGTTCGACACCATTGATATTGACGGTGACCACATATGCATTACCCGCACGTATCCATACGCTTCGTTGCGCGGTGTAACGCAGTGATTCGCCGGGTTTGAGGACTTTCTGGAAGACCGATTTATTGTCGATTTTGACATTCAACCACGATCCAGGGTTTTTGCCTGCATCGACCTTGACCACCATCACAATAGGTGCCTCTGGCGTCGCCGTCGGAGCCATTGCAGGCACTGGAGTGGCTGTTGCTGCAGTATTCGGGTTCGGTACAGCCGTTGCTTCCGCAGGAGCGACCGTCGGCTCGGTAATCGCCGTCGGAGCTACCACAGCGATGGTCGGTGTCGCTTCACTGGTAATGGATTCGATGGGTGAAGAACCGAGGTTCATGAATTCGGTCACGCGCAGGATCAGCCAGATGAATCCGACGATACACAGCATCACAAAAAACATGCCGAAGAAGTTGGGCAACATTGCGCCACGGATGCGTGGTGCAACCACCGCTGGCCGAATCACAATCGGTTCGGTCCGACCGCGCTCATAGCGGTAGAGTTGAATGAGTTCTTCAACGGGGATTTTGAGGTAGAGGGCATAATTACGAATAAAGCCACGTGCGTAGACGTCGCCGGGCAGATATTTGTAATCACCTTCTTCGAGCGCTACCAAATAGCGTTGAAGGATGCGTGTTTCGGCCGCTGCCTGCGCCAGACTAATCCCTTGGGATTCTCGCGACGCACGGAGCCGATCACCTAGCTCACTCATGACAGTTCACTTCCTCGCACAAACGGTGTATCACGTGCGGAACACACGGGTACACACGCATTATATGCGAATCTCTCATATTCGTAAAACGAATGTGAAATTTTACGGTTTCTGGAGCCCCTCGACACGAGGCAAAACAATACCACGTTGCCCCATGTATTTGCCCGATTTATCCTTGTAGGACGTCTCGGCAACCTCATCCCCTTGGAAGAACAAGCACTGCGCAATGCCTTCATTCGCATAGATTTTTGCGGGGAGCGGCGTAGAATTGCTGATTTCGATGGTCCACTGCCCCTCCCAACCCGGTTCGCCTGGGGTCACATTCACAATAATCCCGGCACGCGCATACGTCGATTTGCCGATGACAAGCACCAACACATCCGATGGTAAGCGGAAGTATTCGAGCGAATGGCACAGCGCATAGCTATTCGGCGGAATGATACAGACATCACCTTTGAAGTGTTGAAAAATGCGCTCGTCGATGTTCTTGGGATCGACCACGGTGTTGTATGGGCTGGTCGAAAAGATTTTGAATTCGTCAGACACACGCATGTCGTACCCGTACGACGACAATCCGTACGAAATCACGCCGCCGCGCTGTTGCTTGCCTACAAACGGCTCGATCATGCCGTGCTCTTCGGCCATTTTCCGAATCCACCGGTCAGATTTAATCGTCATCGCACACTCCCTCTGCAAATCCTACGCCGCACGCTTTGCCGCGCGCGTCGGCAACAACAATCGCAACCCGTTCGCAACCACGAGCAAGGTGCTGCCTTCGTGGCCTATCACCCCGTATGTCATCTTCATGGCGAACGACGGTGTCAATGTCGAAACCACCAACACCGCAATCACCACAAAGGCAAAAATCAGATTCTGCCAAATCACACGACGCGCTTGTTTGGCCAGCTCCAACGCACCAGCCAAGCGACTCAAATCGTCCTTCATCAACACGACATCCGAGCTTTCGTGCGCCACATCCGAACCCGCCGAGCCCATCGATATACCCAGATCAGCCGTCGCCAGGGCAGGCGCGTCGTTAATCCCGTCACCAATCATGGCCACCGGACCGTATTTTCGCTGCAAATCACGAATCGCCTCGACTTTATCCTGCGGCAATAACTCGGCACGTACATCGTCCAGACCGAGTTCTTTGGCCAGTGCATTGGCGACATGCTGATTATCACCGGTCAATAACGCGACGCGGTAGCCCGCCGCGTGCAATTCCTTCAGGGCAGCTTGTGATTCTGGGCGCACGGTATCGGCGATGGTAATCAACCCCCAGATATCATCTTCGGAGCCGACGGCGATGGTCGTATTCCCACGGCGCTGCTCGGCTTCTATTTCGAACAAAATATCCGAAGTCACATGGCCGAACAGTGATGGTTTGCCGACCCGCAAGCGCTGCCCATTCACCATTGCTGTCGCACCGGCTGCGACTACTGCTTTGAACTCAGTCGCTTCGGGGATGACCAAGCCGCGCTCTTTTGCTCCCAGCACAATTGCCTTCGCCAATGGGTGCTCTGACGCATGCTCTACCGCTGCGGCAGCCACCAGCAAGCGAATCTGATCCTCGGTCATATCCTGAAGGGCGTCATCTGCACCAATCGAGCGTGGTTGTTGCGGCAAATCGAGCGTAATGCGACCAGGCCCGCCCACCGGAATGACCGATACGACCCCCGGCCGGCCCGTGGTCAACGTACCCGTTTTATCAAAAGCGACAACCTTTATCGTCGCCGCTGCTTCGAGTTGTTTGCCACCCTTGAACAACACCCCATTGCGGGCAGAATGTGCCAGCGCCGATAACAACGATGCCGGGATCGAGATGACCAGTGCACACGGCGACATGACGACCAGCAATGTCATTGCGCGATAAATGGTCTCGCCCCATGGCTCGTCGGTCACTAACCGGCCGACGACAATCGCCAGCAGCGACGTAATCGCCACTGCTTTGGCGTAGTAATTACCGATAATGCGATCCGTAAAATCCTGACTCTGGGCTTTTTGTTCACGTGCTTCACGGACGACACTCACGATACGCGCCAATGTCGACTGCGATGCATCGGTCGTCACTTGGATGTGGAGCGCACCTTCGCCGTTCATAGTGCCAGCGAATGCCTTGGCACCTGGTTTTTTGTCGACCGGCACCGCCTCGCCGGTAATCGAAGCTTCGTTGACCGAAGAGCTCCCCACGGTGACCAATCCATCGGCAGGTATTTGCGCACCAGGACGCACAAAAACGATATCACCAGGGACCAGTGCTTCGACCGATATCGTCCGCGTCCCGTTGGCGTCTATCACCTCGGCTTCGCGGGGCGACATGGCAATCAACGTCCGGATCGACGCATGGGTCCGCCCCATCGCATATGTCTCGAGCGTCCCAGCCATACTAAACAAAAACATCAACAACGCGCCTTCGGCGGGCTGGCCGACAGCGGTTGCACCGATCGCACCAATAAACATCAGTGCATCAATATTGAATTCGAGTTTACGGAACGAATGAAAAGACTCGATGGCGCTATCGTAGCCGCCAAAAATCATCGCGACGATGAAGAATGGCCACCAGTACAGTGTGGCATCCTCGCCGACGACATATTTGACCACATAGCCGAGGACTGTCGCTATCAAGCAGATAATGGTGAATCGAATCATCCGCGGCAAATCGGCGATTTCGGCTTCTTCGGGCGATATTTCGACCTCGACGGATTCGATTACCAGTGCCATATTATTGGCATCACAGATGTCGCGCAAGGCGTGTCGATCGGTGTCTTTGCGGCACAACACCACCACACCGTTGCCGTCTTCTCGCATACGCGCCCCAGCGACACCCTCGATTGCGCGAATACTCTGCAACATGTCCATTCGGGTTTTTCCTTCTCTGCGTTGTCATTATATCGTCTTCTCTGGTTTTTACTGAATATCATTCTCAATACGCGGTTTGTACCCGGTTCCCAGCCGTGGATGCTGTTTTTTCTGCGACACATGCATATCGCTGGTACCACCCCTACGCGGGGTTGCGACGATTTGGTATTGGTGTGATTGCATGGTTCTGGCTTTTATGCAATAAAAAACCGGAGCTTTCTGACGAAAGCTCCGGTCACCGGGTATGGATTTACTTGTCGACTGCCATCAGGGCGATTGCTTCGCTGGAGCGATGGCACGACACCATGTGTCCGCCGCCGATGTCAGTAAGCTCTGGTTCGACCTGCTTGCAGTGATCGGTTGCAATTGGGCAGCGCGTATGGAAGCGGCACCCCGATGGTGGGTTGAGTGGACTCGGCACATCACCGGTCAGGATGATGCGGGCACGCGACCGTTCCTTTTCGGGATCGGGGATCGGCACCGCAGACAACAACGCCTGGGTGTATGGGTGGGTCGGGGCGAGGTACAGCTGCGGACCATCGGCGATTTCGACGATTTTGCCGAGGTACATAACCGCGACGCGATCGCTGATGTGCTTGACCGCTGCCAAACCGTGGGCGATGAACAAATACGTCAACCCAAGCTGATTCTGCAAGTCTTCGAGCAGATTCAAAATCTGGGCCTGAATCGATACGTCCAAAGCCGACACCGGCTCGTCACACACGACGAACTCTGGCTCGACGGCCAACGCACGTGCGATGCCGATGCGCTGGCGCTGACCACCCGAGAACTCGTGTGGGTAGCGGTTGATGAAGTAGGGGTTCAAACCGACCAACTTCAACAATTCTTGGACGCGCTCGCGTACCGCTTCTTTGCCCTTGCGCAGACCGTGCACCATGATGGGCTCGGCGATGATGTCGCCGACCGTCATACGTGGATTGAGGGATGCGTATGGATCTTGGAAGATCATCTGTACCTTGCGGCGCATCTGACGCATCTGTTCGTGTGACAGCTTGGTCAGGTCTGTGCCATGGAAGATGACTTCGCCGGTGGTTGGTTTGTAGAGCTGGATGAGTGCGCGACCGGTGGTGGATTTGCCACAACCCGACTCGCCGACCAGCCCCAGCGTTTCGCCTTGGCGAATCGAAAAAGTCAGACCATCGACTGCTTTGACATCGCCGACCTTACGACGGAGTACAACACCCTTGGTAACGGGGAAGTACATCTTGAGGTCTTTGACATCTATGAGTGTTTCTGAGATAGCGTGATTTGTCATGCGTTACCCTCCGTGCCGTGTAGAGCGACGTTGCTTATGAGGCGACTGCGTTCGTTGGTGTTTCACTTGTGATATCGAACAAACATGCGGCGTTGTGATTGGCACCCACACTGCGGAGCGCCGGTACTTGTGCATCACAGACACCCGCTTTGAAGTAATCACAGCGTGCACCGAAGGCACACACAGCACCCAAGGTAATCAAGTCGGGTGGCATGCCCCGGATGGGCTCTAAGCGACGATCGAGTGCATCGTCCAACCGTGGGATAGACTTGAGCAAGCCAATGGTGTACGGCATGCGTGGATTGTTGAAGATATCGTGCGTGGTGCCTTCTTCGACGACACGCCCGGCATACATCACCATCACGCGGTCAGCCATACCGGCGACCACACCCAGGTCGTGGGTGATGATGATAACGGCCATCCCCAACTCAGACTGCAAGCGCTTGATCAGCTCGAGAATCTGAGCCTGAATGGTCACGTCCAACGCGGTGGTTGGCTCGTCAGCAATCAGCAATTCGGGGTTACAGGCCAACGCCATGGCAATCATCACGCGCTGACGCATCCCGCCCGAAAATTGATGCGGGTATTCGTCGATACGTTTGGCTGCCCCGGGAATGCCCACCATGTTGAGCAACTCGATGGCACGATCACGTGCTTCGCGAGCCGACAACTTGAGGTGCAAGATCAGCGATTCGGTGATTTGCTGACCGATGTTCAACACCGGGTTCAACGACGTCATCGGATCTTGGAAGATCATGGCGATTCGGTTGCCCCGAAGTTCGCGCATTTTTTCTTCGCTGAGCTTGAGAATGTCCTGACCATCAAATACCACTTCCCCACCCGAAATACGCCCGGGAGGGTTTGGAATCAGGCGCATCACTGATAGTGACGTCACACTCTTCCCTGAGCCCGACTCACCGACGATGCCCAGCGTCTCGCTACGATTCACGTAGAAAGAAACGTTGTTCACTGCCTTGACTACGCCGTCCTGCGTTTTGAACTGCGTCTCAAGGTTGCGGACCTCTAACAAAGGCGCCATACGCAAACTCCACGTTCATCAATCAAGGATAGAATATCCTTTAAGATTGCAGTATTGACTTTCCCGAGTCTGGAGATAACTAGTGAAGACCTGTACAAACATTGTATGTGGTTCACTAGAATAATGCAAGAGGTGTTATGCGACTTATCGTAGTAGGTGCGGGCCTGAGTGGTCTCGCGGTCGCCCGGACCCTTGCAACCATCGCCCCTTCCATTAGCATCCACATGGTCGAAAAGAGCCGCGGTCTCGGTGGTCGTGTTGCCACCCGGCGTCGCGATGGTGTTACGTTTGACCATGGTGCCCAGTTTTTTCGCCCTATTGATGCCGACCAAAAACGCTTCTTTACCGAGGAACTGCCGCACGATACGCTCATCGACATCGCCAAACCGGTCCATACCTTCGACGCTACAAACCGCATCACAATCGGTGATTCTGCACAAAACAACGAGGCCAAGTTTGTGTACCGTGACGGGATCAGTACCCTCGCGAAACTGCTGCGCACGCCTTCGATGACCCTTTCATTACAAACACGCATCCAGCGCATCGAAGCAGAGCGCACCGGCTACACCATCTATTCTGACGAAGGAATTCCCATCGATACCGCCGATGCGATTGTGTTTACCCCGCCCGCACCACAAACCATCGAATTGTTACAAGCGAGTACCATTGACGAATCCGTAAAGAATCAATTAATTAATGCTCTGACGCCAGCCACCTATCGACCATGCATCAGTGTTTCGTTGCTTTATGCGGGCGTGTTTGACTCCGACTACTATGCACTCGTCAACAACGATCGGGCGCACCCCATATCGTGGCTGGCGGTCGAACACGCCAAACACGCATCGCGCGTCCCCGCCGGCCATACACTCCTCACCGCACAACTCGCGCCTCAAGCCAGCCGTGATGTCTGGAACGACGATTCGGATGCGCTTGGTGCAACCGTCGATGGTTGGGTACGTGCGCTAACGGGTCATCAATTGCCGGCACCGCTCTGGTCCGATCGACAGGGCTGGCGCTATGCATTACCCTACGGTCGTGCCGATGCGACCGTCTGCCAAGCCTACGAACAGTCGCATGGACTCTACTTTGCAGGTGATGCGCATACCGGCATCGGTCGCATTCAATTGGCAATCACACACGGTGAATCAGTCGCACAGCGCATCGCTGCCCACGCAGGAGCATCCTTATGACCAGTCGTTCCCTCCGTCCCCTATTTATTGGTATCGGCGCAGTCGTGTTGTTGGCGTTGCTCGCGTTACTCATTACCGCGCCGAGTGATTCATTGGTGGTACCTACCCAAAATGGAATTGCCGTGCTCATTCCGGTAACCTTTTTGGCTGGTTTGTTCAGCTTTTTGTCCCCGTGTACGCTGCCCATTTTGCCTGCCTACTTTGCGTTTACGTTCCAAGCAAAGCGCGAACGCGTTACCGTGATGTCCATTGCTTTCTTCCTCGGATTGGCGACCACCATTGTCATCCTCGGGGCGAGCGCGACCGCATTAAGTCGGTTTCTGTTTAGTTATCTCTCGTTGCTGACATCGCTGGGCGGTATTCTGATTATCGCGTTTGGTGTGATGAGTTTCTTTGGGATTGGTTTTAGTGGGATTCAACTCCTCGAACGCCCCGTCGGCGGCATTCTCGGATCGTTCCTCTACGGCGCGACGTTTTCGCTCGGCTGGTCTGCCTGTGTCGGTCCCATCCTCGGTGCACTACTGACGATGTTGGCCACACAAGGTATCGCCGTCGCCCAAGGTGCACTTTTGGCGTTCATCTATGCGTTGGGTTTGGGGACGCCGTTGATTGTGATCTCGACGTTTTTTAGTCGGTTGGGGAGCGGATCGCGGTTCTGGCAGATCATAAAGGGAAAAGCGTATTTCGTCACCGTCGGTGGCAAAGAACTGATGCTCCATACGACCAGCATGGCCAGCGGCGCACTGCTGGTTGCCATGGGGATTTTGCTTGCGACCGGCAATCTGGCAACCATTGGTGAGTGGACGCGACAATCGTCGTTGTCGGAGTATTCATTGCAATTCGAAAGCTGGCTGCAAAGCCTTGTCGCAGGGAAATAACGCACATGCCAAAAAAACACGCCGCGGGTGCTGTGGTTTTTCGCCGTACCGCCGACGGAGTCCGCTTCCTGCTTATTTATGACGCCTACGGCCATTGGACCTTCCCCAAAGGACACCTCGAAGACGGGGAATCGAGTAGCGCCGCCGCGCGCCGCGAAGTCGCCGAAGAGACCGGTGTCAACGGCCACCTCGGACCACTCGTCCATTCGATTTTTTATCCTGTCGTCAAAAAAGGGGTTACCTACGACAAACAAGTCGATTGGTACCTCCTCGAGGCAGATAACGACGGTGTTGTGCTCCAAGCCGAAGAAGGAATCACCGCGTACCAATGGGAAACAGCCGACGAAGTCGCAGCGCTCCTCGGCTACCCGCAATTGCCCGAGGTATTCGCCAAAGCACGCGCCGTTCTTGGGGTATAATTCCATTCCGTTTTCATTGAGGATGACACATGCAACCAGCCTATTTTGTTGAGCGCGAGTACGCCTACCCGATCGAGAAGCTCTGGCAGGCGTGGACCCAAGCCACCGCCTTACAAGCCTGGTACCATGGGGTCGACCACCGCTGTGTGCCTAATTCGGTGACCGAAGACGCGGCGGTCGGGGCGATTTGGTCCGTGGGCATCGATGTCCCACAATACAACATCCAAGTCTTTTTCTACGGTACATATCTCACCGTCACCCCGCAGACACAACTGGTGCACACGATGCACTACACCGAAATGGTCGAGGAGTTTGCCATCAAAGACATGAGCACGCCCGCCCACCGCGTTGTCATCGACTTCGAACAACGCCCCGGCGGCACGTGGGTGCGCTTTGCACAGTACGGCGATATGCCTGCAGAGCAGATACCGTTGGCTACTGCTGGCATGCAGAGCTACTTCGACTCGTTGCAGCAGTACCTCGATCAATAGACTCCAGGGATTATTCCGTGTTTTGAGCGGGGTTTTATCGCGATTTTGAGCGGGGTTTTATCGCGATTTTGAGCGGGGTTTTATCGCGATTTTGAGCGGGGTTTATTGCAATAAACCCCGCTCAAAAAATAGTTTTTACCGCGAACGTGCCATGCGTTCGCGTATTTTTGTGTAGATCATCTGATACGCCGCCAACACCGGTGTGATACGGAATTGCCAGGCAATCCCCACATACGTCACAGCGACCAACGCCGAGAGCACGAGGAGCTGTACCACCGTCGGCCACGACCCCGTACCAATGAGCGTGGCAACGCCTTGCACCAGCGCCCAACTGATAGCGCCGGCCATAGCACACTGCGCCAACGTCACTGCCAACCCGAGGCCACGCAAATCGAACATGCGATGCGCCAACACCGCCATCAACAGCATGTGCGTAATCCACTGCATCGAATTGGCAAATGCCAGCGTTTGGGCGCTCTGTCCAAAAAACGGCAATCCTACCAGCACGCCCACCACATAGCCGCCTATTGCCGCTCCTTGGATGAGGTTGGGCGCCAACGTACGCCCCCGCGCATAGCACGCAAACAACAAAATCTGGTCTATGGCGGCGGCTGGGAGGCCGGGAATGTACCACAATAATGTGTCGGCCACAGCCACGGTATCGGCGGCAGCGAAGGCATTGCGTTGCAGAATCAGCCCTGTCAACGGGACCCGCACCAACCACAAGATGACCGCCGCTGGCACGATGAGCGCAACCACGACAGTCAATGCCTGCGCGACGGTCGTGCGGAACTGTGTTTGGTCGGTGTCGTCACGGAGACGTGCGAGTGTCGGTAAGATTGCCGTCGAGACTGCGGCAGCGACCAAACCCAAAGGGAACTGAATCAGCGTCGTGGCATAGCGCATCGTCGGCAGGACGTTTTCGCCATAACTGCTCCCCAACCGCCGATCGATGATGGTGCCCACTGCCGAAAAACCCATGCCCAAGGCGACCGGTGCATAAAGGCGGAGCATTTCGCGGATGGCCGGATCGCGCCAGTCCGTGCGCCAACGAATCTGCATGCCGCGCATCCCATATGCCTGTAAGCCCACTTGTGCGAACGCACCTACGACCATGCCGACTGCCAGTGCCGTCGGTCCCAGGATGGGGGTAAACGCCAGTGCGCCGACAATCAACCCCACGTTGAATACACTGGTGACGAAAGCCGGCAACACAAAGCGTTGCTGCGCCTGTAACACCGCCGTCATCACCCCTGCGATGACCATACACGGGACGGCAAAAACCATCCAACGCACCATCGTCGTGGTTAACGCTTGGACATCCGCATTGAATCCACCCGCCAACCAACCCACCAGCTGTGGTGCAAACCACACCATCGGCAACACGATGCTACTCACAACAACAATCATCAGACTGAGCACCTGTGATACCATCCGGTCCCGCGCTTCGGGTTGATTTGCGACACGGCTGAACACCGGGACCAAGGCCGCGCTGATGGCACCGCTGAGCAACAAATCGTAGACCAGCGTCGGGATGGTCGACGCCGCGGTGAAGGCAGCGAGTTCACTACCTCTTCCGAAGGTCGCTGCAAAAACCGCCTCACGGATGACTCCGATGAGGCGGCTGGTGATGTTGCCGACTGCGATCAAGACTGCAGCCATTGCGATGGTTCGTCCGTGTGCGCGAGACGTTGTCACAGGGACCTCTTTCATCCCTGTTAGGGGAGATATTTCATCGGATCGACAGCTTTGCCACCGACCTTCACGGTAAAGTGTAAGTGGACTCCCGTCGAATACCCGCCGCCGGCTGCGTCATAACTGCTCCCCATCAACCCGATAAAGTCGCCCATATCGACGACATCGCCGGGTCGAACCGCTGGTTTTTTGAGCATATGTCCGTAGATAGACTGCACGCCATTGCCATGATCGATCTTGACACACCAACCATACCCGCTACACCAGCCACCCTCAAAAACACGACCATACCGTGCAGCGAAAATAGCTGTCCCTGCTTTGTTGGCAAAATCGAGACCATTGTGGAATGAATAGAACGGTGCACTCCGCCAGCCAAATCCCGACGTCAATTGGCCAGTTGTCGGCCACACCCAACGTGGCGGTGGGTATGGAACATTGTTGATAGTCGGCAAGCCTTCAATGAGGCCATCCGACATGCCCAGCAACGACCCTTTGACCCAGCCTAATTCACCCGGCTGATATTCGAGCTTAATCCAGCTCCCATAGCGCCCGATCGGGATGAGTCGTTGACCGAGGGCCAAGGTGCCGATTTTGTCGTAGGCACGGCCCGGTCCACCACGCAGGTTGGTCTCGTCTTCGAGCACGGTAACGGTTTCGATTGCTTCCATACCTGCAACGGCTTCTGCGCTACCGTACTTATTTATAGTTGCTTCGGGGTAATCCGGCACCGCAAATGGGATAAACACTTCGCGGTCGACAACGAGGTCTTCGTTTTTGGTGACGCGATTGGCACGGAAGAGCGTAATTGCCTCGGGTGGCGCATCATACTGCGCAGCGATGCTTTCGATCGTCTCGCCTTCGGCAATGGAATGTGACACACCGGGCATCCGTGGAATGCGCAGGGTACTGCCCACAATAAAGACACGACCATTCTGCAACCCATTCGCCCAAAACAACACTTGCGGACTCATTCCGTATTCGGCAGCAATGGTCCCCAGCGTATCGAGGCTCCGGATGCGGTGATAAAAGAGGAACGGTGGTAACGCATTCGGCAGGGGGGTCACCATGTGTGGAACGGTGAGTTCCGAATCGCTACTGACTTGTGGGAGCGGCGCATCTATGGGCAGCGTCATTTCGGCACTGCTGGCCGCGCGCGAAAAACCGCCACCGTATTCGAGACCGCTCTTTTTTACCAACGCCTGTCCGAACAACAGGATCAACGCAATCAATACGGCACTCGTCACATGCCCGGCAAAGCGCGGTTCGATGAGTGCGTCAACGACGAGATTTCTGCTGCGTAATTGGGTTGTACTCGGTGTGTTGGGTTGTCCAATGGCTTGCCCGAGGAATACCGCACGCGCCGATTGTGCTGCTTTTTGTTGGGCAACGATTGATTGACGCAAAATCCGCGGTGCCAACCATGCTTTGGCGTCCGCGCTCAGAGGAATTGCGTCGAGGATAGCCCAGACGCGATATCGTGCTGCCACTTCACGTTGTCGGAGCAGCTGTATTTTGGTGACAATCGTTGGCGTCGATGGCTGCGGTATAATCATTTTGGTCTTCACAACGGGCGGGCAACCAACGGATGCTTGCATCATACGACGCATCGTAGTGAGTGTCAAAAAACTGCGCTCTGACGCACTCTACCCCACCTTTTTCGTTATGTCTGTCGTATACTACCTAATAACTGCTGCGACGGTGTTTTGTTGGAAGGATACGCGCCATGATTCAAGTGAACGTCGATAGCGTCCGTGTGAGTCTCCTCACCCAAAACCGCGTTGTCGTGCTCCGTGAGACCGATAGTCGGCGCTACCTGCCCATCTGGATCGGCCAATTCGAAGCCGATGCGATTTCGTTCGTGCTCCAAAATCTCACCCCCAAACGCCCGATGACCCATGATTTGCTCCGCACCGTGTTCCAAGAACTCGATGCCGAAGTCGTCCACGTCCTTATCAATGACATCCAAGAAACGACGTTTTTTGCGCGTATCCTCGTGCAGACACCACAACGTTCGTTCGAAATAGACGCACGCACCAGTGACGCCATTGCCCTCGCACTCCGTGCGCATGTTCCCATCTTTGTGGCACCGCATGTCTTTGAACAAGCCTCCGTCCCCTTCGACGGCGACGAACAACAAGAACCACCGCTCTTCAAGGCCAACGCATCGGCCACGGATTCAGAGCTCGCTCCCTCCTCAGATGTTGCTGATGCACCCAACGACGCTCCGACCTCTGACGAGAACCTGTCGATGTTCCGTGACTTCATCAACTCCCTCGATGACGAGGACGACACCAAGAAAAACCCGCCCAGCGCATAGCGATGCGCTCGCACAAAAACACCCAATCTGATATGGTTTTACACTCCAATGTGCATAACTTGGGGTGTTTTTGTGGATAACTCGGGGAATTGTGGAAAGTTCTGCACCCCAACGCACTCTACGTAGCACCATAAAATAAAAACATATGTTCGCTGTGATTTGACAGTGTAGTGTGCCAGAAAACTCGTTCTCCATACCCTTTTTGCCAGTGCATAACCACCCGATAACCGTGGGATAACCTCTGGAGAATCACGGGATAAAAATGCCGCATTTCCCGCTTTTCCACCACTATTGTGCATAACATCGCCCGCATCATGTGGAACACGGTGCACAATGCGTGGAAGATTCTTGTTTCAATAATTACCTGGTGCATGATTGTGCAGACTCATACACATATCACCACGCTGCTCTGCGACAGCACAATGCTCGATCCGTGGTATTTCAACATATCCACAGTCCATACGAGTACTGCTGTTTTCTTCATACGATTGATTTTTCTTCTTATAGAACAACGTATGCTGCACAATTCCCATCCCAACACAGCGCGTCGACATTGCAGGTTCGTGAAGAAGCCAAGTCATCCACGTCCAAATGACAGAGTGTGGTACACTAAGAGAAGTTAGTTATGCAATGTTGCGCCCCGACCGCGGAGGTCGTGGCGTTTGTATGTTGTGTGGGAGCAAGCATGAAGCGTACTGAATTGCGCAATGTGGCTATTATTGCGCACGTTGACCACGGCAAGACGACCCTCGTAGATGGTCTGTTGCGCCAATCCCGAATCTTCCGAGACAATCAGCAGATGGCCGAGCGCGTCATGGACTCGAACGATCTCGAGCGTGAGCGTGGCATCACCATCATGGCCAAAAACACCGCCGTGATGTACAAGGGCAACAAAATCAACATCGTCGACACCCCAGGTCACGCAGACTTTGGTGGTGAAGTCGAGCGTGTGATGAACATGGTCGACGGCGTATTGTTGCTGGTCGATGCAGTCGATGGCCCAATGCCACAGACCCGCTTCGTGCTGCGCAAGGCGCTCCAAGCAGGCCATAAGGCAATCGTCGTGGTCAACAAAATCGACCGACCGAATGCCCGCCCCCAGTGGGTTGTCAACGAAACGTTCGACCTCTTCGTCGAGCTCGGTGCGACAGACGAGCAAGCCGAATTCCACACCGTCTATGCCAGTGCCATCAACGGTATTTCGGGCACCGACCACGCAAATTTGAGTGATTCGCTCGAGCCATTGTTCGATGCCATCATCAACCACATCCCAGCACCGGACGTCGACCAAGACGCACCGTTGCAGATGCTGGTCACCAATACCTTCTACGACGACTATCGTGGCAAAATCATGATGGGTCGTGTGCGCCGTGGTTCGATGACCAAAGGTATGTCGGTCGTCAAATTCAACCACGAAGGCGAAATGAAGCCTTCCAAAATCATCCAGATTTTCCAATATGTCGGTTTGAACCGTGCCGAAGTCGAAGAAGCCACCGCCGGTGACATCATCGCCATCGCAGGTATTGCCGACGGTATGATCGGTGACACCATCGCCGATTCAACGACGCCTGAGCAGCTCCCGGTATTGGCCGTCGAAGAGCCGACCGTCAATATGACATTCGGCGTCAACACCAGCCCGTTTGCTGGTCGCGAAGGCCAACACGTGACGTCTCGCAAAATCCGCGATCGCTTGTATGCCGAGCGTGAGCGCGACGTGGCGTTGCGCGTCGAAGACACCGATGTTCCTGATGCCTTCAAAGTCTCTGGCCGCGGTGAGTTGCATTTGACCATTTTGATCGAAAACATGCGCCGCGAAGGCTACGAGTTCCAAGTCTCGAAGCCGGAAGTTATCTTCCGCGTTATCGACGAACAACGCATGGAGCCGATCGAGCAGGTCGAAATCGAAGTATCCGAACAATATCAAGGCGCCGTCATCGAATTGCTCGGCCAACGCCGTGGCATCATGCGCGACATGCGCTACCGTGACGACGGCACCGTCAGCCTGACCTTCTTGGTCCCCACCCGCGGTCTGCTCGGCTTCCGTCAGCAGCTGTTGACCGCCACGCGTGGTGAAGGCCAAATGAATTCGTTGTTCTATGAGTATCAGCCCGTCGCAGGCGAAATCAACACCCGTTCCAACGGTTCGTTGGTCGCCTCCGAATCAGGTCAGACGACGACCTTCGGGTTGTTCGGCTCACAAGAGCGCGGTCAATTGTTCATCGGCGCAGGCGTCGACATCTACGAAGGTATGGTCATCGGCATGCATGCCCGTGAGCGTGACCTCGAAGTCAACTGCTGCAAAAAGAAGCACCTCACCAACATGCGTTCGTCTGGTGCTGACGATGCACAACGCCTCGAAACCCCACGCAACATGAGCTTGGACGATGCTGTCGAGTATATCGGCGACGACGAACTGCTCGAAGTCACCCCCAAGAACTATCGGCTGCGCAAGAAGCTCCTCAATCAAGAAGAGCGCAAGCGCGACCAGAAGCGCCGCGAAATGGCGATGCAGGCGAACGACTAAATTCGCTCCGCAATCGATACACAGACCGAGGTACAACGTACCTCGGTCTGTTTGTTGTTATACTACCCCTCATAATAGAACCAATTACCAGAGGCATTCATGAACCAGCTCCGGGCATTGTGGCCCTACGTGGTACGCTATCGCGCGCGCTTCCTCATCGGGTTGCTCGCCAGCATTATTGCCACGGGATTTGCGGTGCAAGTACCGCAGATGTTGCGCATCATCGTCGACGACATCAATACACGCGGCATCGTTTGGACCGATCTGACGCACAGTGTACTGATTATGGTCGGATTTTCGATCGCTGACGGTATTTTCCGTTTTGGGCAACGTATCCTCATCCTCGGTACGGCGCATCAGGTCGAAAGCGATATCCGTGAAGGCATGTTTAAACGCCTGCTCGAACTCGACCAGAAGTTCTACGGTGAACATCACACCGGTGATCTGATGACGCGTGTCACCAACGATATTTCGGCCATCCGGCAATTCTATGGACCGGGTGTCAGTTCGATGGCCAGCGCAATCTTGATGATTGTGAGCGCTTCGGCGTTGATGATGTCTACCAACGCAACGCTTGCGTCGATTGTGCTGTTGTTGCTGCCCGTTGTCACCGTCTTATTCATTTTTGTGGGTGCACGGATGCGCGTCATCTTCCGCAAAGTGCAGGATTTGTTCGGTGAGGTTTCGAGTCGTGCCCAAGAGAATTTCTCTGGCATCCGCACCATTAAAGCCTACACCCAAGAGGTCCCCGAGACGGCCGAATTTCTGCGTGTCAACGAGAGATTTCGTCTTCAGAATGTCAAATACGTGTTGTTGAGTGGACTTTTATGGCCGACCATTAGCCTCGTCATGGGTACCATCGGGGCATTGGTTCTGCTTATTGGTGGACGAGCGGTTGCCGCCGGCGAAATGACCGTCGGTGATCTCGTGTTGTTCAACGGTTACCTGGCAGCCCTCGGGTGGCCCGTGGTTGCGCTGGGTTGGACAGTCGATTTGTATCAGCAGGCAGCCTCGGCAGCAGGTCGTCTCGGCGAAGTGCTCCAGCGCATCCCCAGCATCAAAGACGAGTCCGAGAGCCCAATACCACTCGTGGTGGAAGGGGCTATTTCGTTCCGTGATGTCGGTATTTCGGTGGGTGATGGTGAGTCCAAGCGCGTCATTTTGCATGGTATTTCTTTTGATGTGCAAAAAGGCCAAACTGTGGCTATCGTCGGCGCGACCGGTGGCGGCAAGACGACATTGGTCAATCTCCTGTCGCGCGTCCAAGACCCAACCTCCGGGAGTGTCCATATCGATGGGCACGATATCCGCACCGTTTCGTTGGCTTCCTTACGAGACGGGATTGGGTATGTGCCTCAGGATACGTTTTTGTTTAGCGTACCGGTGCGCGAAAACGTTACGTTCGGCCGTCCAGATGCCGAAGAAGCCGATGTCCAACAAGCTCTCCTTATTTCGCGCTTGAGTAACGACGTCGTCCAGCTTCCCAATGGCATCGATACCCTCGTCGGCGAACGCGGCGTCACGCTCTCGGGTGGGCAAAAGCAACGCACCGCTATTGCACGGGCGGTGCTCCGTAATCCAGCAATTCTGGTCTTGGATGATGCCTTGTCGAGCGTCGATACACATACGGCAGCACAAATCCTCGAAGGGTTGCGGACATTCCGTGCCGGGCGGACAGCAATTTTGATAGCCCAGCGCATTGCTACCGTACGTGAGGCAGATATGATTATTGTGCTCCACGAGGGAACCATTGCCGAACGAGGGACGCATGCCGAACTGGTTGCCAGCAATGGTCGCTACGCAGCGATGTACCAGCGCGAACAATTGGCTGATGCCGTCGATAACGCCTAACGCAATCCAGTCAATACGACACAGATACAGGAACGCACCATGACAGTCTATGACGACGAAATATTGGGAAAAGCCTATGACGGACGCTTAGTCAAGCGTCTGCTCGGGTTTGTCTGGCCGTATAAATGGCAACTCTTTTTGGCAATCGGGCTGATGATTGGTGGCGCACTGGTCGAGTTAGTGCCGCCGTATTTGCTCCGTACCGCAATCGATGGTCCGATTGCAGAAAACAATGTTGAGGGTATTCTGCCCATCTTCATCACATATATCGTGACGTTGATAGCAGCATTCGGTTTTCGATATGCCCAAAACTACACGATGCAGGTGATGTCTCAAAAAGTTATCATCGACATTCGCATGGTGATTTTCAGCCATGTGCAACGCATGAGCTTGAGTTTTTTTGATCGTAACCCCGTCGGTCGATTACTGACCCGCATTACCAACGACGTCGATGCCCTCAACGAATTCATCACGCAGGGGACCGTCGCACTCCTCGGAGACCTCGTGCGCTTGATTTTTGTCATTGCAACCATGCTCATCCTGAGCTGGCGCTTGGCACTGGTGTCGTTCATCATGTTCCCCGTGGTGATTATCTCGACGATTATCTTCCAGAAAATCATGCGGGCGACATACCGCGAGATGCGCCAGCGTTTGGCCCGTATTAACGCGTATCTGAACGAGCAAATCACCGGTGTGTTGGTGACGCAGCTGTTTGGTCGTGAGCCGAAGAGTAAAGAGTACTTCGCCGATATGAGCACGAAGTACCTCGATTCGCAGTTCAAATCCAACAACACGTTTGCGGTATTCTTCCCTACCATCAACCTTATTTCGGTTACTGCAACAGCGGTATTGTTGTTGTTAGGAAGCCAACTCGTGTTTGCCGAATACGCCTCGATTGGATTGCTGGTTGCATTCACCCTCTACAACGAACAAGCATTTGGACCGATCCGGCAATTGGCAGAGCGCTACAACACACTCCAAAGCGCCATGGCCTCGTCCGAACGTATCTTCGGTGTGCTCGATACTCCAGAAGGCATCCGTGATCCAGAGCATCCTGTTGCACTGCCTACACCGGTCCGCGGCGAGATTGCCTTCGACAATGTCGTCTTTGGGTATAACCCAGATGAACCCGTGCTCAAAGGGGTGTCATTTACCATCCCGGCAGGGCAATCGGTGGCTGTTGTCGGTGCAACGGGAGCAGGAAAAACGTCGTTGGTCAGCTTGATGGCGCGCTTCTACGACATCCAATCCGGCTCGATACGGCTCGACGGCGTCGACATCCGTTCGGTGCCGCAACACGAGCTCCGCCTGCATGTCGGCGCAGTGCCGCAGGATCCGACCTGCTTCAGCGGAACGATTCTGCAGAATATCCGACTCCATGACGAAACCATCACCGACGAGCGAGTCAAATGGGCAGCCGAAATTTCGGGCGCTGCGACCTTCATCGATCACCTCCCTGGTACCTATCAGTACGAAGTGCGCGAGCGCGGCTCGAACTTATCGGTCGGGCAACGCCAATTACTGGCTTTTGCACGTGCGATGGCGTTTAATCCGGATGTGTTGCTCATCCTCGACGAAGCCACATCGAGTGTCGATACCGAGACCGAGGCAATTATGCAGACCGCGGTGCAGCGCTTGTTGAAGGGTCGCACGTCGATTGTTATCGCGCATCGGTTATCCACCATCCGCAACGTCGATCGCATCATCGTGCTCCATCGCGGTGAACTGGTCGAGGACGGTTCTCACGAAGAACTCCTCGCGCTCAATGGATTCTATGCACGGCTGTATCGGCTCCAGTATGCCGAGCAGCTCGGAGGCGCATAAGAGTATTGGTGAACAGTGGTACGATTGGTGTATTCCCTTTTCTATAAGAAAGTGAGCAATGCGATGGCGCCGAGCATCAATTTGAAAACGGCAATCCCCGGTCCGAAATCAAAAGAAGTCGTTGCACGACGTGAAGCAGCTGTTCCAAGTGGCCTCTATAAAGCACATCCCATTGCCATCGAAAGCGCCAAAGGGGCGTTGGTGACAGACGTCGACGGCAACACCTATATCGATTTTGTCGGTGGTATCGGCGTGCTCAACGCTGGTCATGCCATGCCCGAAATCGTCAATGCAATCACCGATCAGGCACAAAAGCTCCTCCACTTTTCGGCCCTCGTCGGCACCTACGAAAGCTATGTTGCATTGTGCGAGCGCCTCAACGAAGCCGTTCCCATCAGCGGACCAAATAAAACGATCCTGGCCAACAGTGGTGCAGAAGCAGTCGAAAACGCCATCAAAATCGCAAAGTATGCCACCGGCCGTACGGCCATTATCGCTTTCGAGGGTGGGTATCATGGCCGTACGTTGATGACGTTGTCGTTGACATCAAAGACAACATTCAAGAAAAACCTGGGACCATTCTTCCCCGATGTCTACCGCGCACCGTTCCCGTACGAGTACCAATGCGCCATGTGTACCAATGCATGTAGCGGTGCCTGTGCTGATCAGCTCGAGAAAATGCTTCTGACGCATGTAGAGCCATCGTCCGTTGCTGCCATCATCATCGAACCGGTCCAAGGTGAAGGCGGCTTTATCCCTGTGCCACCGAGCTACATGAAGCGCTTGCGGGCACTGTGTGACAAGCATGGGATTGTCCTCATCGCAGACGAAGTGCAGTGTGGTTTTGGTCGTACCGGCACCTTGTTTGCCATGGAGCAGATGGGTGTCGAGCCAGATATCATCGTCACCGCGAAATCGATTGCTGCAGGCATGCCGCTCGCCGCAGTCACCGGCCGCGCACATCTGATGGACAGCGTGCACATTGGCGGCATCGGTGGTACCTATGGCGGCAACCCGCTTGCCTGTGCTGCTGCCCTCGAGGTGTTGAACCAGTTCCAAGATGGCGATTTGCTCGAGCGTGCAGCCTCCATTGGTGGGCAGATTCGTGCACGTGGTGAACAATGGACCAAGCAGTTCCCCGGGATTGGTGATGTTCGAGGCCTGGGTGGCATGATTGCCATCGAGTTCGTCAAAGATCGCACCACCCGCGAGCCAGATCCAGATGCCGTCGCCAAAGTCGCGACATACTGCTTGCAACATGGGGTCATTACGATGCGCGCCGGTCTGTACACCAACTGTATCCGGTTGCTGATGCCGTTGGTCATTACCGATGAGCAACTCCAAGAAGGCCTCGATGTCCTCGAAGCTGCGATGAAATCACTCTAGGAGTCCTGATGCAATTCACCGTCGTCAATACGGCTCCAGCACACATCGATGCGCTCGAAGAGATCCAGCGATTGTGTTATCCAACCCTCGATCCATCACATTTGATGCGGCGCCCACACCTCGAGAGTCAATTGCGGATCTTCCCAGAAGGGCAGCATGTGGCGCTTTTTGAAGGGCGGCCGGTGGCGATGAGCTCGACACTCCGCCAGCATGTCGATTTCGAACATGCACAACACTCCTTCGATGATGTCATTGCCCAAGGCTACTTCACCACGCACGAACCAACGGGTGAGTGGCTGTACGGTGCCGATATGAGCACGCATCCGGATTTTCGTCAAAAAGGGCTTGCCTCGTTGCTGTATCAGGCACGACGTGATCTCATCAAGCGACTCAACTTGCGTGGTATGGTCGGTGGTGGCATGGTGCCAGGGTATCGGTTCTATAAAGCACAGATGTCGCTCGAGGAATACGCTGCCAAAGTATCGAGCGGCGAGCTGAAAGACCCGACGTTGACACCACAGCTCAAAAACGGCTACGTGGTACGTGGGATTATCCGCGACTACCTGCACGACGAGTTGCTGGGCAACGATGCAACGCTGATTGTCTATGACAACCCGGATTATCGGCCGTAACTTGATTCTGGTTGTATCACGAGGAATATATGGAAAAGCAAAAGAACTTTATCGGCGGTGAGTGGGTTGCCCCGACTGGTGATTCGTATACCGAAATTCGCAATCCCGCTGACACGAACGACCTCGTCGGGTATGCTCCCAAATCTACCGCTGCAGACGTCGATCAGGCGATTGCGGCAGCGCACGCGGCATTTGCGAGTTGGGCGTCACGGCCTGCACCAGAACGCGGACGAATCCTCTATAAAGCAGCCAACATCATCGAAGGACAAATCGATGCATGGGCAGCCGAATTGACCCGCGAGGAAGGCAAAACGCGCACCGAAGCACGCATGGAAGTCGTCCGCGCTGTGGAAGTGTTCCGTTATTTTGCGGGTGAAGCATGGCGCGTCGGTGGTGATGTTCTCCCTGCAGATACCACGAACACGTTGCTCTATAGCAAACGGGTGCCATTGGGGGCTGTAGCGATTATTACCCCTTGGAATTTCCCACTCTCCATCCCCGTCTGGAAGATGGCACCGGCATTGGTCATGGGCAATACGGTTGTCCTCAAACCAGCCTCTGCGACGCCATTGATGGCATTGCGCTTGATGGGTGCGCTCCATGAGGCGGGCGTCCCTGCAGGTGTCGTGAATTGTGTTACCGGCAGTGGTGCGGTCATCGGCGACCAGCTGGCGACCGACGCACGTATCAAGGCGGTTTCGTTCACCGGATCATATGCAGTCGGACACGCCTTGTATCAAAAGACGGCGCTGCGCTTGACGCGCACACACCTCGAGATGGGTGGGAAAAATCCCGTCATCGTGGCTGCAGATGCTGATATAGACAAAGCGGTCAACATCGTTGTGCGTGGTGGCTATGGCCTGACCGGGCAAGCATGCACAGCCACCAGCCGCGTCATTGTCGACAAGTCGATTGTCGACGAGTTTTCGCGTCGGCTCATTGCTGCAGCACAAAAAATCGTCGTTGGTCCAGGACTGATCGACGGTGTGACGATGGGCCCAGCGGTGAGCGGTGCACAACGTGATATCGACCAACAGTATGTTGCTATCGCCGCCGAACAAGGCGCTGAAGTGGTGCTAGGAGGCAATGAAGTAACAGGGGATGGATACTTTGTACGCCCAACGGTCATCACCGGTGTGACTCCTGGCATGCGTATTGCACAAGAGGAAGTATTCGGTCCCGTTATCGGTATCCTCCAAGCTGGTGACATCAACGAGGCGCTTGCGATGTCGAACGACATTGCGTACGGTCTTTCGGCAACGATTGTGACTAATGATTTGCGCCAAGCAATTCGCTTTGCTGACCAAGCAGAGGCAGGCATGTTAAAGGTGAATCAACCGACTGCAGGCGTGTCGATACAGGCGCCGTTTGGTGGTTTCAAGAACAGCGGATCAGGGATGTTCCGCGAGATGGGGAAAGGCGCCGTGGAATTCTTCTCACAAGAGAAGGCGATCTATATCGACGGCAATTAACTGAGAGTTGACTCATTCTACGGGCAGGCTTCTGAATAAGAGGCCTGCTCTTTTTATTGTTTGTTTTATTAAATATAAACAATTGTTTGTAAAAACAGAATTTTCCGCATCACAGTGTGTTAAACTTCGCACAACGTATGTAGAAGTTCTGGTGTGACACTGGGAATGATGCTCGTGCCAGGATTTTTTGGAAACACTATGCAATGCGATGCTTGAAATAATTCTTTTTGCGAATTACAGCATTGCAAACATGAATGGTATGTTTTTTTGAGGATCGATTTGATTTGCGCAATTTTTATCGTGTTAACTTCGATTAATGGATTCGTTGCTATGTGATTCCGCATTGGAGTGATGTATATACACTGTATACGTCAAAATCAGACGTCGCACGGATTGGTTTTTAATGTGTTGTTTCGGTTTTTCGACTCAAGAATTTCTAGAATCCTAAAAATAAATCATTTATATTTGAAAAATCTGGTTCTATTTTTCTGATATTGCACGGTATCGATAATTCTTACTGTATAGAGTTTTTGTATCTGCTCCAATGGAGTTTATTCTGAGATATCGAATCTACGCTCATGTTATCGAAAATATTTTTAATTAATTTGGCATTCTAGAGGCATTTTGTATAATCTTATAAATATCAAATCAGTATAGCAGTGTGTTCTTGAATATCTTTACTTTTCTTGTAGATTTAGAATATTTAATATAATGTCAAAAAAACGATACGAATATAGTATTTGATGATTCCTGGTGCTGTGCCCCATGTTCGCATTGAGATGCTTTGCACCTGTGCTCAGCAGCGCATCCGGAGACTGATCTTTTTGTCTCGATATACTGAAGCAGACATAAGCGGGGCAGAGTGTTAATTGTATGAAGAAATTCTTCTGTTTTCGCAACTTTTAGCTTAAAACGCTAAAATTTTACACTTTTCAAAATTGACTTACATTTCCTTGACTTATTGTTTGAAATGCGATATATCTTAATATGGTATTTGCGTCGAGATAAAGGATACAGCAATGCAGAAAACAGATTTCGTCAAGGCAGTTGCCGAAAAGTCCTCGATGTCCCAGAAGGACACCAAGGAAATTATCGATGCAGCGTTGGAAGTAATTGCAGAGCAGCTCAAGAGCGGCGAGAAGGTCACGTTGACCGGCTTCGGTACGTTCGAAGTTCGCCAGCGCCAAGCACGCGAAGGCGTCAACCCACAGACCGGCGCCAAGATCAAGATCCCCGCAACCAAGACCCCAGGGTTCAGCGCAAGCAGCACCTTGAAGTCACAGGTCAAGTAATACCCCAAGCGGAAGACCCCAGCAACTGCACATGCAGGAGCTGGGGTCTTTTTGTGTTCTTTTGAAATCGGCGTTCTTCCGCAGGTCATAAAAACAAGACAGACACGCAGCTTGTTTGAAAATTATGGAGCCTTTGCGCGGAGGAAGTCGACCAGTTGTTGGTACAGGGCAACCGTTTGTTCGGGCAGTTGCTGCGTTGTTGCGAGGGCGACAAGGTTATCCGCCTGAATGGCGGCATTCTCGTATTCGAGCCCATTGCTGAGAACGATGGTGTAGTTTTGTAAGGCCTCGATGCTGTTGGGTTGGATAGCAACGAGTTGACCAAAAGCGGCTATTGCTTCGGGATAGTTCTGCAAGCGACTCGCGATAAGACCGAGGATCGATAAAAGCAATCGGTCGTTTTGGTACGGAGTTGCCTTATAGGCTGTGCGCAGTTGTTCGAGGAGTACGGGGGTGCCCGACAGCTGGTCTACGATGGTTGATATCTGGCCATCAAGGGCGTGGGGATTGTTCTTCAGGATTTCGGCATAAAGGGGCATCGCTTCAGTATATTTGCCGTCTGCATAGCGCAAATCTGCTATGCGAATTGCAGTGTCACTGTATTTGGGGTCGAGTTCCATTGACCGCTCGAGGGCGGCGTGCGCTTGCTCTCGCATGCGTGCTGATTCTGCTGGATTGGTGTCACGCAGACGGTTGGCGCGATTGATGAGTGCGCCGGTATATTCGTTGAGTATGCTGACATCGTTGGGGGCGTTCGCAACACCCTTTTCGAACCAAGAAAGGATAGCAGCATCGAGTTCGGGCGATTGTTCGACGCGCGTATACCAAAACGTATAGAGTCGTGCGAGATTGGCGAAGTGATCTTTGTTGTATTGGTTCAAATCATGCGCGGCCAAAAGCATTGATTCGGCGAGCTTCACGATGTCGTGCGTTGCACGCGGTTCGATGTAGTCTTTGATGTCGATAGCAGACTCTTTGGAAAGGAGCTCGCGTAGTTCCGAGGGTTGTGAGGCGATTGCATTCCCACCGATGCGGCGCTTGGAGTCTGCAAGATTGAGGAGTGAACGTCCGGCGCTGAGGTAGTAGTAATCTTGGTTGGGTTCCATGCGGATTGCATCGAGGAAGTACGAAAGCCCGATGATTTGCTGATCCGTGTTGCCTGAATTTGTTGCCGCTTCGGCATAGCTGGTACCTTGCTGGAAGCGCATGTCTGCCAGCGCGTTATCAAGGTTGAAAGACCATGCGCTCGAAATGCCTAGCACCAAAATCAATGCAGAACTGAGATATTGCAATGGCGACGACTCGGTGGACGAAAGAACAGGCTTTTGTTGTACAGTGGTCGGCCGTCGCCGACCTGTTTGTCCGGGTTTTGCAGTTTGCAAGGAAGGAGCGCTGCTTGCTGCCAGGGTTTCGATTGCAGGGTCAGGTTGGTGGGTCAACGTGGCGACACAGATGAGCACAGCAATCGAGAGCCACTGGAGCATGAGCGATGCAACGACTGGGATCCCGGTAAGCCCTTCGATGTTGTGGGCGACAATACTGCTCATCGCAGCAATTACCAGGTACCGGTATGGTGCGATGGATGTTCGTTTGAGGAGGTTGAATCCGTAGAGCACCGCTGTGACGATGAGTGCAATGTAGCTAAATAGTCCCAGTAATCCTTTGTTGACAAGCTCATCCAAGAACGCTTGGTGGGACCGATCTGGGGAAGCGCTGCGGGACTCGATATTGGCCAAAGAGGGTGGATAGAAGGCATTGTAGGCAACAAACATACTCTCTGGTCCCCACCCGATCACGGTTCGTAGAGGATCAGAAGTAATGAGACCGATGGTTCCTTTGCCGTGTTCGTCGCCGAACCATATCTTCATACGCACATCGCCGGTGGTACCAGAACTCACATCGAAGAGTTTGCCCATACGACCGATGTAGGGTACATCACGTAGTTGTACGACTGCGGGTGCAGTGCTGAAGTTGAACACCAACAGCAATCCGACAGAGACGACAAGCATACTACATTCTGCGAGAAAAAGTTGTGTTGCGCGTTTCGCTCGTGGTCCACCGCGGCGGCGGATGTCGAGGAGTGCGATAGTAACAAAAAAGAAAATCCCGACAGCACCGCCGATCCACGGACCGCGACTCTGTGTGAAGAAAATCGTCACGAGAGCGGCGAGCGCAAAACCGATACACAGCCACCCGAGTATGCGTGCGACGCGCATTGGTTTGTCTGCTTGGTGGGATGTGGCAGTTTGTGCAACAAAGGCCCCCCAGATGAAGACAACGGAACCGAGCAGCCAAAGAATCCAGTTTTCTCCGAATCTCCCATCAGTAGGAGGAATGAATTTTACTTCGTTGCTGGTCTGGGCACCGACAAGCAGACAGACGCTGTAGATGGTGGCAACAGCGGCAGGTGCAAACTGTGCGTAACGCGCTGTACGGACCAATGATTGTGACCAGACGAGTCCGATATACACCATGCTTGCAACGAGTACAGCACCAGGGTATACCCACCAGAATCGTAGATCGATGGAACGGACGACGCCGCTGAATTGAATCGCCGTAAACACCAGGCTTACCGCACCAATCAAGCCACTCACTAGAGCGATTAAGCGGAAGAGTGTGTTGGAATTTTGTTCAGTCTGTGAGGTGTTTTTGTTGAGGAGTGTCAGTCCTGTTGCGAGTGCATACGGAACGACCAAGATCAGAAACGCAGCGATAAAAATAGAATTCCCCATGGTGGAAGCGACGCGTGTGATCACATCCCCCTTCCACGGGAGCGGGTCGAGCTCGAGGTGTTGCACGTAGCCATACAGGGTCGGCACGATGGCGGAAGCGATGAGGATGTACACAATGCGCCAGAGTTGTGATGGTGTGCGTACGCGCAGGGCAATAATCATGGCCAATGCCACGTATGACAGATTGGTGTACGTCCCTTGCATGCGCTGATATGATCCCCAGAACGAGATACCAGGGACAATTGATGTGACCGTTGCAAATACAAAAATCACACAGTACGCCACGATGCTATACCCCAACAGGGAATAGCCAGGACTTTTCGGTGACGGTGTACGCTGGGGTGCCATGCGTGTATCGAGCCAACGGACAACAGCTATGGCCATCAACAGACTCACGAACGCACGGAAGAGGATTGCTTTGTCGGGTTCAAAATGGCGTGCGGAGAGCAAATTGAAGTATGACGGAATAATCGCGATACAGAGAAGCCACCCGTATTCGAGCACGCGGTCACACCATTGAGTAATTCTGGACTGTGGGTGCATGACATATCCTTTGCGTGTTCTCTGTCGCGTGTGTCGTGAACGTTAGGCAGATGCCTTCCGTTCACGAGCGTGTTGGAGCATATCCGCTGCCACAGAGCGGCTTTGTGTGCTGACCGGGTGACCATTGAGCATGGCAGCGAGTTCATCGATGCGGGCTGGTTCGTCGAGTGACTGAACGTGTGTTGCGGTACGGTCTGCGTGGATTTTTTTGCTGATCGCATAATGTGTATCGGCGAAGGTGGCCACTTGGGGAAGATGAGAGATGCAGAGCACTTGATGGTGACGACTAATCTGCCAGAGCTTTTCGCCGACGACTGCACCTGCACGACCACCTACCCCAGTATCTACTTCGTCGAATACCATGGTCTCGATGACTTCGACTTGGGCAAGGACGGACTTGATTGCAAGGAACAGTCGTGAGCCTTCACCACCAGAGGCGGTTTTTGCTAATGATTTGGGTTCTTCGCCCGGGTTCGGAGCAATCAAGAATTCGATGCGGTCGACACCGTTGCGGTCGCAGGCCAGGAGGAGTGTCGTACCATCTGGCTGATTGGTTGGTACGCCATCGAACGCTTCCGTGTGGGTTTGCTGCACGGAGAAACGGACATGCGGCATTGCAAGGTCGCGTGCCGAGGCTTCGACTGCTTCGGCGAGCTTTGTTGCTACAGACGCACGCTGTTGGGACAACGTTGCCGCGACGACACCCAGTTGGGTCCGTACACGGAGCTCTTGTTGTTCGAGGGCGGCTACGTATTCGTCGCTGTGTTCGAGTTTATCGAGTTCTGCGGTAGCCTGTGCGGCGCGCTCGATGAGTTCTGGGATGGTGGAACGGTACTTGCGTTGGAGGGCACGTAATTCGGTAATCCGGTCTTCGATTGCTTCGATGCGACGGGGGTCGAATTCGATCCGATCACGATACGCACGGACAGAATGCGCCAAATCAGACAGCGCGTATTGGAGCTCTGTTGCTTGCGTGACTATGGGTTCGACGGATGCATCATACTTCAGCAGGTCTGCGCACTGTTGTGCAACAATAACGCTTGTGTCTACGAGCCCACGCGGTCTGCGTTCATCACCATTTAGGAGTTGGTAAATTTGGGTGGTTAGTTCTGTGATGCGTGCGCCATTTTGGAAGAGGGATCGTTCTGCGATAAGCGCATCTTCTTCGCCTGCAACGAGTTTCGCTGCACTCACATCGGCCTGGAGGGCACGTAGTTCTTGGATACGTTCGGTGCGGCGCAGCGCAGCTGAACGAAGATCGCTCAACTCGCTCCGGAGTCCCTTCCACTGCGCGTGCAGATCAGCGACTTTTTGACGAGCAGGGAAGAGTTTTCCGAATCGGTCGAGCATATCGAGATGCGTTTTGGCATTGAATATCGTTAGACCATCGTGTTGGCCGTGTATATCAATCAGCCAGCTCCCGACTTCTCGCAGAACGGTATTGTTGACCGCGCGGCCGTTGATACGGCTCACGGTACGATTGCTTTCGCGGTTCACTTCGCGAAAGATGATTATCGTGTCATCACCTTCCTCACGCAGGCCGTGTTCTTCGAGTAGTGCAATGAGCTCCGCATGTGGTTTGACATGGAAGACTCCTTCGATCCGAGAACGGTCTGTTCCCGTTCGGATGTGACTGGCATCGAACTTGTCTCCACGGAGAATGCCCAGTGCATCGATAATCATCGATTTGCCCGCGCCTGTCTCGCCGCTCAAGACCGAGAAACCATTTTTGAAAGACAGGGTGACCTGGTCGATAATTGCGAAATTACTGATATGTAGTTCTTGGAGCATATCTGACCTCGACTATGGCGCAAGCGCCAGAAGTAGAGAAACGGTGTGACTTATTTGCTAAAGACTTCGAGGAATTCCTGGAGCTTCTCGGGGCTATGAAAAACGAACGTCAGCCGTACATCTCGTGGACTACGCTGTATCTGAACGGGCGTTCCCACGAATTGTTCGAGTTCACGGGCAACTGCTCGGTCATCTGCGCTCGTGGTGTTCTGTGGTTCTGGATCGACGATTTCCCCTTTTGGTTTTGGGGCTGGTGGACGTGTAGTAGATGTTGAGACACCACGCAGTCGGTTCAGTTCGTCGTGTGCTTGTGCAAGAGAAGCAAACGAAAAATCACTGAGGTGCTCTGCCTCACGCACCGTTACCGTGTCTGATTGCATGACTTGGAGCAAGATGTTTTGTTTGTCAGGCTCATTGACTTTGAGCAGGGTTCGACCATGTCCGGCGCTGATTGCACCAGCACGGAGTGCTGATTGGGCATCTTCGGTTAAGCGTAGCAAGCGGCGCGTGTTGGTAATGTGGACGCGGCTTGTGCGCCCCATTCGCACTGCTATTTCTTCATCGCTGAGTTGAAACTCGTCTTTGAGTGCTTGGTAGGCAAGCGCCTCTTCAATGGGGTTCAAGTCGGCACGCTGAACGTTTTCGATGATGGCTATTTCGAGCATTTCTTGCGGAGTGCTCTCGCGGATGATGACCGGTACGGTGACGAGCCCTGCCATCCCCGCAGCACGCAAACGACGCTCGCCGGCGATGAGTTCGTACCCGCCGCTCGGCAAACGTGTAACGATCAGGGGTTGAACGACACCATGCTCTTTGATCGACGCACACAAATCCGCAATTGCCTGGTCATCGAACGTTTTGCGTGGTTGATAACGGTTTGGGCGTACATCACCGATGGCTATTTCGCGGATGGAAAGATTGTTGGATGGAGTCCCTGCTGGTGCGCTGGGAAGGAGTGCGTCTAGCCCACTCCCAAGACCGCCGCGTCGCTTGCTCATATGTTACCCCTTCAGATTCATGCGAACGAGTAGATCCTCGGCAACCCGTTGGTATGCGGTGGTGGCACGACCTTCGGGATCGTATTCGTACAACATCTGCCCGTAACTCGGTGCTTCACTGGCACGTACGCTTCGAGGAATAGGTGTATTGCAGATGTGGACAGGAAAGAAGCGGCGGACTTCGTCGACGACTTGTTGTGCCAGATTTGTTCGGCCGTCGTACATCGTCATTACCACCCCTAAGATTGAAAGCTTTGGGTTCAAGCTTTCGTGGACACGATCGATGATGTTTTTGAGTTGTGCCAAACCTTCGAGTGCAAGAAATTCACATTGGAGCGGAATACAAACGGTGTTGGCTGCTGCGAGTGCGTTCACTGATACGAAACCCAGAGCAGGCGGGCAATCGAGCATAATCAAATCGTATTCTGTCCGTATCGATGCAATCGCATCGGCCAAACGGAACTCCCGACGTTCGCTATCCACAAGCTCGACCTGTACGCCGGACAAACGCTCACTGGCTGCGATGATGTCGAAATTTGGTCGGTTGGTTGGTTGAATCGCAGCCGTTATCGGTTGGGTTGCCATGATGACTTCATATGTCGTGTTTTTGAGATTCTGTTTGCTGATACCGAGACTTGTTGCTGCATTCCCTTGTGCATCACAGTCGATCAACAACACACGCAGGTTGCGCCGTGCAAACTCACCACACAGATTGACTGCTGAGGTTGTTTTGCCGACCCCACCTTTCTGGTTCATGCAAGCAATAATAATGCCAGCACGTGGTGATTTGTCTGGTTGTTGTAGTACAGTCACAGAATACTCCTGCTGCCAGCTGATTGTGCTTGCATACTATACCGTTTTTGCATGGCAAAAAGGTACGGGGGGATGAAATTGTCGTACTGCAAATTGTACTATATTTCGTAGTGATTGTTGCTGTAAAAATGTTTCACGTGAAACATTTGTCGGGATGCTGATAGCTTCTGTCGACGATCAATATGTCGGTTTGACAAACCTTGTGATGGTTCCGACATGAGTGTGATTCGGAGACGAGAATTGTTTGACGTGAAACAATTGGCGTGGTACGCACTGAGCGTGATTCTATACCATGTCGTCGATTGAAACACATGCGTGACAATGCTCGATATGGTCTGAAATCCAGATAAAAATGTTTCACGTGAAACAGTGTGCGCTTGGAGTGATAGGCGTCATGGGATACATGTTGCTCTGTGTACTGGGTCAAGAGGGAGAGATGTGCATCGTGTAGAATACGAGAACGCGAATGGAAAAGAGGGGCAGATGAAGATAGCGTTGTTTATCACGTGTTTCAACGACACGCTCTTCCCGAATACGGGAAAAGCTGTGGTATCAATTCTTGATCGGCTCGGTCATCAGGTGGCATTTCCAGAAGAGCAGACTTGTTGTGGACAGATGCACTTCAACACGGGATACCAGTCCGAGGCGATGCCGTTGATTCGACGCTTTCTTCGTGTTTTTTCGGAATACGAGTGTATTGTGTCCCCGTCTGCATCATGTGTCGGCATGGTACGAGAGATGTATCGATACGCGGCAGAGGTAGCGCAGGATTCTGTGTTGGCCGCGCAGATCGAAGAGTTAACGCCACGCGTGTATGAGTTATCTGAGTTGTTGGTGCATAAGCTGGGTGTTGAGGATGTCGGAGCATATTATCCGCATCGAGTGACGTATCACCCGACGTGCCATTCGTTACGGGGGATACGCGTGGGTGATGCACCGGAGCGATTGCTCCGGGCGGTGCGTGGCATTGATTATGTCCCATTACCATCTGCTGTGGAGTGTTGTGGATTCGGTGGAACGTTTGCGGTTAAAAACGCCGATACATCGATGGCGATGTTAAGTGACAAAATGCGGCACATCACGAGTACAAAAGCCGAGGTGTGTGTGGCAGCGGATAACTCGTGTTTGATGCATATCGGTGGCGCATTACATCGACAGCGAACAGGCGTAAAGATAGCCCATCTTGCCGAAGTTCTGTCTGCAGGAGAATTCGCATGAAGCCAGATTCGGTCATCATTGAACTGTCACCAGAATTTTCGGTAGGGGCGAAGCAAGCCCTGCAAAACACCCAGCTCCGACGAAACATGGGTAAAGCGACGCAGACCATTCGTGGCAAGCGTGCAGCAGTGGTCGGAGAGTTAGCTGATTGGGAGTCGTTGCGTGATGCAGGTGAGCGCATCAAAGCCGATACCATGGCACATTTGGATGTCTATATCCAAGAACTTGAGCGCAATATCATTGCGGCAGGTGGGAAGGTGCATTGGGCGAGTACTGCAGCACAAGCAAACGCAATTGTCACTGAGCTGATCCAAGCGACACAATCAAAACATATCATCAAAGTAAAGTCATTGACGACTGATGAAATACGTCTCAACGAGGCACTCGAAGAAGCCGGTATCACCGCTATAGAAACAGACTTGGCAGAGCTGATTATTCAGCTGGCACACGAAAAATCATCACATATTCTGGTGCCTGCGATACACAAGAATCGTTCTGAGATACGAGAGCTCTTCCAAAAGGCAATGAACCTGCCTGATCTGACTGACGAGCCAAAAGAGTTGGCTGCAGCAGCACGGACTTTTCTTCGTGAGAAGTTTATGACGGTGAAGGTTGCGACGAGCGGGGCGAACTTTGCCATCGCCGAAACAGGCAGTGTCTGTGTTGTCGAATCCGAAGGCAATGGACGGATGTGCCTGACGCTCCCCGATGTGCTCATAACGGTGATGGGAATCGAGAAGATTCTGCCTCGTTGGGAAGATTTGGGTGTGTTTATGCAGCTCCTGCCCAGATCGTCGACGGGCGAGCGGATGAACCCGTATACCTCTATTTGGACTGGTGTCCACCCCGGCGATGGTCCGCAAGAATTCCATATTGTGTTGTTGGATAATGGTCGCACGCAAGTGCTCGGTGATAGTGTCGGTCGCCAGACGTTGCATTGCATCCGCTGTAGCGCGTGCATCAACATTTGCCCGGTGTACGAACGGACTGGTGGCCATGCATATGGTTCCGTATACCCAGGGCCGATCGGGGCAATCCTGACGCCGCAATTGGTCGGCACCGAGCACGCTTCATCATTGCCCTATGCATCGTCGTTGTGCGGTGCGTGTTATGACGTGTGTCCAGTGAAAATCAATATTCCTGAGGTACTGGTTCATCTGCGTGGACGTGTTGTCCGTGAAAAACATACACATGTTGCACGGTGGTTGGATCCAGAGTCCATCGGTATGGCAGGGTTAGCGCAGGTGTTTGGCAATCGTACGGCGTACGAGGCAGCACAATCGATGGGCAAATTGGCGCAGTCGTTGTTTGTGCACGACGGGTACATCGAGAACGGGCCGGGTCCACTCGGTGCGTGGACCGCGATGCGTGATTTGCAAGCAATTCCCGATCAGACATTCCGGCAATGGTGGCGCGAGAGGAACGAACATGACGACAACGCGTAATCAGGTGTTGGCCGATATTCGCAATGCAACGCAGCAAGGGCAGCGACCTGGCCATCAGACGCACTCGTTCGATAACGGAACACCACCACTCCCCGAGCTAACAGCCGAGGCACTTGTGCATATGTTTGCTGAGCGGGTCAGTGAGTATAAGGCATGGGTGGGATTTTGCTCGCGTGATGGATTGGCATCAGCCATTGCCGCTCGTTTGGCACAGTCAGGGACGCGTTTTGTGATTCCATCCGACTTCCCGGCAGTGTACTTGCCACAACAAGAATTTGTGCGGGACAACGGGTTGAGTCATGCCGAAATCGCTGCCACAGACGGTGTGGTGAGTTTATCGGCATTGGGGATTGCACAAACGGGGACAATTGTGCTTGATGCAGGTGTAGGTCAGGGGCGCAGGGTTTTGACGCTGTTGCCCGATTATCATCTGTGTGTGGTTACTGCTGCATCGATTGTGTTGACGGTACCGGAGGCTTTTGTGCGCCTGCGTTCATCGGTGACAGAACGGCATGCGCCGCTGACATTTGTGTCTGGGCCGTCTGCGACGTCGGATATCGAATTGAATCGTGTAGAAGGGGTTCATGGGCCGCGGCGCTTAGAGGTGTTGATTGTGGACGCGCCAGGGCATTGAGGAGTGTTGTTTCGGTTTCGGGCGGGCAGCACGTGCTGCCCGCTTTTCTATGGAACAACGATAATCGCGCCAGTCATTTGTGCGTGGTTCGGACCACAGTATGAGGTGCAGATTATCGCGTACGTACCTGGTGTGGTGAATGTCATCGTCGCGCGACTGATTTTGCCTGCGACTATCGGGATAATCGGTTTGGTGGCAATTTGCAGGGAATGCATGACATCCATACTGGTTGCAACGACGGTCAGTGTCGACCCGGCAGGTATGGTGAATTGGAATGGTTCATTCCGCTGCTGGCCAGCGTCGAAGACCCATTCTTTGGCTATCAGTCGCAGGAGATAAGCGTTTTCTCCGGTTTTGAAGAGGCCTCGATCGCGAAATTCGGTTTTGTTGAGGCGCAACGGGTCTATGGTGCCAGCAGCAATGGGTGCTTGCACGACACGTATAGCAAGAAAAGCCGCAGCCAACGTGAGGGAGAGCCCACCCACGATAACTGCGACTATTTTCCAGAGCGGGATGGATCTGCGCATTGGTTTAGAAGAATATCTTGGCGATGCCGAGAATACCTTGCTTCCAGGGCACACGGTGTGAAACGCCGCTTGCATTGGCGAAGTTCGCCAGATTGGCGACATACCAGTGGTAGTTACGGATCAAGGCTTGTTTGTTTGAAAACTGAGGGGCATAACCGAGTTTGGATTGGGCTTTGTCGATCGAGACGAACGAATCGGTGACTGCGGTTTCGTAGACCCACTTATAGAGGGGTGACAGTTTGAGCAATTCGAGGAAGCGCAATGTCCAAATAACCGGGGCTGCTGGTAATGGACGTATCTTCTTGCCGAATCCCGCGACATCCAACACCGCTTGATAATCCTCGCGCATGGTGGTGAACTCTTTGGCACCGATGTTGAATGTGTCGTTGACGACAGCATCTTCACCGGTGGCACAGAGGTAGATTGCCTGGCAGAGATCTTCGACATCCAAGAATTGATAGCGATTGTTGCCGCTCCCAATCATGGGGAATCCGTGACCATCTTTTGCCCAGTCATACAGTAACGCAAATACGCCGAGGCGCTCTGGACCAACGAATGACTTTGGACGCAGTATGGGGACAATCATACCCTTGGCGCGGAAGTCGAGGCAGATTTGTTCTGCGGCGACTTTTGCTTCGCCGTATGGCCCGACGCCGACGAGTGTATCGTCTTCGAAGAGCGGGTGATGATCCGGAATGCCGTACACAGCAGTGGACGAGATGTGGATGACACGGCCGATGCCGCGC
Organism: Chloroflexota bacterium; assembly: GCA_046051665.1. Classification (GTDB taxonomy): domain Bacteria; phylum Chloroflexota; class Chloroflexia; order Chloroflexales; family Roseiflexaceae; genus UBA965. The sequence continues at coordinate 6,764 of JBJONV010000034.1, read as the reverse complement.
TTTTGAGCTGCGCTGAGCACATTGCGTGTACCGTCGAGATCTGTGGTGCGGATATCGTTTTCGGAGTAGAGCGGCAGCGCAGCTGCGGTGTGAACCACGAGATCACAGCCATCCATTGCGGCATACAGTGCATCCGGATTGCGAATATCGCCGATGACTTCGGTGATTTGATTGCGTTCCGGGTAATCGAACGAGGCGATATCGAAGGTGACCACGCTGTGACCACGGCTCAGCAAATATCTGACCAGGTTGATTCCCAAGAATCCGGCACCGCCGGTGATGAGGACGCGTGTTGGTTGCATAAGTGCTCCTTGGTCAACGGCGCAGAGCGCCGAGTTAGTCTGCTGCGTATTCGTTCAGGCGCTGGGTCAGACGCGCAATCTGTGCTTCGAGGTTGGCCAAGAAGTCGCGTTCCTTCTGCACCACTGCTGCAGGTGCTTTGCCGGTGAACGATTCGTCGCTGAGGCGCGTGCGTTTGCGTTCGGCGTCTGCGACAGCGGATTCGAGGTCTTTGGTCAGACGTGCTCGTTCGGCATCGAGGTCAATCAAACCGGCCAGCGGGATAAAGACCTCGATGTCGCCGATGACCAAGGTGGCAGCTGCTTTTGGACGTGCTGGGATGCTCGCCACGATCGACAAATCATCATTATTCAACCGAGCCATGCGGCTGAGGAGTAAGCGTTGTTCGTCGAGTTGGGCGGCATTGCTACTGACAATCGTCGCCGAGACGAACTTAGCAGGCTCGACTTTGTATTCTGAACGGACATTGCGGATACCGATGACAATCTCGCGCAGGGTATTGATGGTCTGCTCGGCTTGCACGTCGCGGAGTGAGTCATCGGGTTGCGGGTAGGCAGCGACCATCAGTGAATCGGCTTGGGTATCGTGATCGACGCGGCCGGTCAAGTATTGCCATGCTTCTTCGGTCACGAAGGGCATGAATGGGTGCAACAGGCGCAGCGAACCCTCGAGGACGGTGAACAAAACTTCACGGGTGTAGAGCTGGCGCTTTTCGTCGCCATCGAGTTGACCCTTGGCTATTTCGACGTACCAGTCTGCAAATTCGCTCCAGATGAAGTCTTGGATTTGCCGGCCTGCTTCGCCGTAGTTGTAGCCGGTCATCAAGCGATCGACGTCAGCAACGACCTGTTGGTAGCGGGACATAATCCAGCGATCGGCGACGGTATACGGGTAGTCGCGCAGGCAATGGCCGGTGACGATGTGGGTGCTGTTGGGCTTCCAGTCGCCGAATCGGCCGAGCACAAAGCGGGTGATATTCCACAGCTTATTGGCGAAATTACGTCCCGACTCGATGCGCTCAGGGTTGAGGTTCAAGTCTTGGCCGGGTGAACTACTAGTGGCAAGTGTATAGCGGAGCGCATCGGTACCGAACTGCGACATGATGTCCAATGGATTCACGACGTTGCCGTACGTCTTGGACATTTTGCGACCATCTTTGTCACGGACCAGCCCATGCAGATAAATGGTGTGGAATGGTGCCTTGCCGGTCAGGTAGCAGCCCAGCATCATCATGCGGGCGACCCAAAAGAACAAGATGTCATACCCTGTTTCCATCACCTGGGTGGGGTAGAAGCGTTGGAAGTCAGGAGTGTTGTCGGGCCAGCCGAGGGTCGAAAACGGCCATAACCCGCTCGAGAACCAGGTATCGAGCACGTCTGGGTCCTGGGTAATCCCAGGGCCAGTTGGATCGGGTTCATCCGGACCGGGGACAATCATTTCGCCATTTGGACCGTACCAAACGGGGATGCGGTGGCCCCACCACAGCTGGCGCGAGATACACCAGTCTTGGATGTTGTCGAGCCAGTTGTCGTAGACTCGGCCGAAGTTCTCGGGGATGATTTTCGTTTCACCGCTTTTTACTGCGGCCAATGCCAGGTCTGCCAGGGGTTGCATTTTGACGAACCACTGCTCAGACAATAGCGGTTCGATGACTTCGCCGCCGCGTTGGCTGATGCCCACCGACATGCGGTGTGGGAGGGTGGCGACGAGGAGTTGTTCTTTTTCGAGGTCGGCGAGTACCGCTTTGCGCGCAGCAAAACGTTCGACACCAACATACGGACCAGCCTCGCTATTGAGGGTTGCGTCGCGGTTGAGGATGTTGATCATCGGCAGGTTTTGGCGCTGCGCGACGGCATAGTCGTTCTGATCGTGGGCCGGGGTAATTTTGACAGCACCGGTACCGAAGGTTGGATCGGCGTGTTCGTCTGCAACGATGGGGATGCGCCGATTGACCACAGGCAAGACGAGGAACTTGCCGATGAGGTGCGCATAGCGCTCGTCGGTGGGGTTCACGGCAACGGCTACGTCGCCCATCAAGGTTTCGGGACGAGTGGTGGCAACGGTGATGTACTGCGTTGCACCAGCCGCCCATGAACCCGAGGCCCATGCGCCCGGCGTCCAATCACCGGCGATAGGATAGCGGATGTGCCACATATGGACATCGCGGTCTTCGTATTCGACCTCGAGGTCCGAGACGGCGGTTTGCAGGTTGGGTGACCAATTGACCAGACGCGTGCCACGGTAGATGAGGCCGTCGTCATAGAGCTTTTTGAAGGCAGTCCGCACCGCGCGGGACAAATCGGGATCGAGGGTGAAGTGTTCGCGCGTCCAGTCACACGATGCGCCGATACGACGGAGTTGCTGGGTGATTTTGCCGCCGAATTCGGCCTTCCACTCCCAGGTACGTTTTTCGAACGCGTCACGGCCGATGGCAGCACGAGATGAGCCTTCGCGGGTGAGGGCGCGTTCGACCTGGAGTTGGGTGGCGATGCCGGCGTGGTCGGTACCAGGGATCCACAACGCGGGGTGACCACACATGCGCTGCCAGCGGGTCATCACGTCTTCGAGGGTGACAAACATCGCATGACCCATGTGCAACTCACCAGTCACGTTGGGTGGGGGCATGGCAACCACAAAAGGTGATTTATCAGTGTTCTGCGACGGTTGGAAGAGGCCTTTGCCATCCCACCACTGGTAGAGTCGTTCTTCGACGAGGTTGGGCTCGTAGGCCTTTGCCATTTCCTTCGGGCGTTGGAATGATTCGGTCATAATTCACCTATGTAGCATCAGTTGGATGCATTATAAAAGAAATTTCTCACGAGTGGAGAAACTCCTTACAACTACAGAAATTTTATACTATACAAACGCTCAAAGAACGCTCGAGAGTGTCGTAACGTTGATGCCCATTTGAGCAAAACGTGCGAGGATTTGCGGGAGCGCATCGGCAGTGGTCTGATTGCCGCAGTGTGCGAGCAGGATAGCGCCGTTGCGCTTTTCGGCGCTCAGGGTATTGGTCAGGCGATCGACGATATACTGGGCACTTTTGACCTCGCCGAATGCATCGAGGCTATCGAGTGTCCAAAAAATAGGCAGGTAGCCGTGGGCGATGACCACGCGCAGGACGCGTTCGTCATATGAACCAAACGGCGGTCGTAGATACGGTGCGGGACGGATGCCTGCCACCGCATAGAGCGCGTCAGACATGCCATCGAGTTCGGCGATGATTTGCTGATCGCTGATGAGGCGGAAGTCAGGATGCGAAACGCTGTGATTGCCCACCTCGTGGCCGTCGGCGACGATGCGTCGTGTGAGTTCTGGATTTTTCTCTATCCAATCACCCGACAAAAAGAAGGTAATCTTGATGTTTTGGGCTGCTAACGCATCCAAAATCGCCGTGGTGGGGGCGGCACTCGCACCGGCGTCGAGGGTAAGTGCGACGGCACCCTGTGCAGTGCCACGTTGCACAATGATGGGCTGGGTAGCGATGGTTGCGGCAGCGGGATTTGGTTGCGGGATGATGAGTGGCTGTTGGGCATGTACCTCGCCAGCGAAGCGGTTATAGCTCCGGATGAGGTCGACACTGCTCCCGGCTCGGGTAGCGATATCCGCGACTGTATCACCTTCTTTGACGCGGTAGGCGATATACGACGTGATATTTGTCGGGGCTGTGGTCGGTGTGGCAGGTTCCGCTGTCGGCGAAGAAGGGAGAGTCGTCGGAGTCATGACGACACGAGCAGTCGGCGACAACGAAGGCGTTGCGCTCGGGCGCATGGTCGCTGGGGTTACGGGTTGATCTGTTGCTGCGGAGGACTGTGGCGTGGCTTGTTGCTCCAGCGTAGCAGTCGCTGTGGGTATTGCAATGACTTGTATGACGCGTTGTGCTGCGGCATACAAGACGAGTAGCATACAGGCGACCAGGAGCAAAAAGATCCACGGATACTTCATGGGGTCATCCGCACCGAAGCAGCAATCAAACTCCGCACCGCCTGTTCATGACCACTGGCTTTGAGGACCGCAGTAGGGATGACCAGATAGCCCCAGGATGCGTGGACCAGCAAGATATAGCGCTGATTTTCGATGAGTTTGTTAAATTTCGCCCATGGGTAGGTGGTTGAGCGATCATTCACCGATACCACAATACCGGTGCTGTCGAAGGTGAGTGTGGTAGGCCAGGCTGGTTGACTCAAGCGTGTCACGCTCATCAGAATCAACGGCACAGGATCGATAAACAACAAGATGGCGATGACATACAAGAGCAATTGACTGGATTGGAATCCGATGCGGTACGCCTGATACAGCGTAAAGCTAAAAATCCCCAACGCGACGATTTGGTAGACGCGATGTTTGAGGGTACTGCTCTGGTAGAGGGTAGCAGCGGCGAGGCCGTCACTCATCGAGTAGCGGCAGGTAATCGAAGCAGGTGTTGTCATGGGATGTTGAGTTCCTGTCCTACGAGGAGAGCATCGGGATTCTGCAGATACGGATTGACCGCCATGATTTGTTTGGTAGTCACATTGAACTTATCAGCAATCGAGCCGAGCGAATCACCGGCTTCGACGGCATAAACACGCAATCCCACAGGTTCGGTGGGGGCAGGAATGAGCGTTGGCTCGACGTCTGATGACTCACTGGTTGGTTCCGGAGTACGCACAGCAGCTGTGGCAACTGGTGCGCTTGTTGGTTCTGGTGTGGCTTCACCGGCTGCAATGGTATCGGTCAGAACGGTCGTATCGGTAAGTGTGGTTGTATCGGTGATACCAATGCCTTCTTCGAGGCCAATGGTAGGGGTGAGCACCGCTGTTTCGGCAGTGGGTTCGATGATGGGTTCTGGCGTAATGGTGACCTCAGGGATGTCGGTCGGCTCTTGGTCGGTGGTCGATTCATCCACGATCGGTTCGGCCGACGTATCGACGGGCCGATTCACCGAAGAAGCAACGGGCAAAAGCAGGGTCATATTCGCGATGCGGAAGCTCCCGATGTTGATGCTCGACAAACTGAGGACTGCACTGACCACCAACACCGCCACGATTGCCCCAAAAACAGCAGCAACGTTGGGTGGCAAGATGTTGCGAAAAACACGGAGCACCAGCGCACCGATGAACGGCAGAATGAGCGCTATCGCCAGCAGAATCGTGATGACGGTTTGTGACATGAGCGTACTCCAGCCCCAATCAATGTTCGTTCAAGTGTACAACAGTTACCCCTTCGCCACCGCTTGCGCCGCCACCGGTCATGGATTTGACTTGTCGGTGTTGGTTGAGTTGGTCGCGGAGGGCTTGGCGTAATGCGCCGAGACCTTTGCCGTGGATGATGCGCACGTACGGTAAACCAGCGCGGTAGGCATCGTCGATGTAGCGATCGACGCGTTCACATGCATCGATGGCGCGTAGGCCACGGACATCTATTTCGAGCGCGACAGATGGTGTCGCCGGGATGGATGTTGGTCGTGGGGTATTGTTCGGTTCTGCTTTGGCTTTGCCGGGGCGGAGTTCGCGAATGGGCACGGTCAGGCGAAAACCCCCTACCTGTACTTCGGCACTATCATCGCCTTCATCGATCGACACGACGTCGCCGGTCAGATTGATGGACGCCACAAAAACTGCATCGCCGACTTGGAGCGGGCGTTTTTCTTCGACGACCGGCTGCGGAGCGACTGGTGCCTGTGGGCGGCGTTGTTTTTCGATGCGGGTCGTGGCGCTTTTCTGGAGGTCAGCAGTACGTTGTTGTGCGTCTTCCATCCATTTTTTGGTGATGCTGACGTTCTGGACATCGTCACGCAGACGGCGCAGTTCAGCACGTACGGCTTTGACTTCGTCGTCGATGGCCGTTGCCGCAGTTTGACGCTCCTGCTCGAGTTGTGCTTCGAACGCCTGGCGTTCCGCGGCGAATTCGCGTTGCATGGCCTGCGCTTGGGCTTCGACGGACTGGGCTGCGGCCAGCAGTTCGGCGGCTTCGCGGCGTTCTTTTTGGATGGCAGCGAGCAACGTATCGACGTGGAGCTCTTGATTGGGGAGCGTCGCGCGTGCTTTTTCGATGATATCGGTCGACAAGCCGAGGCGTGAGGCAATCGCTAACGCATTGGAACGACCAGGAACACCAATCATCAAGCGGTATGTGGGCGACAAAGTCTCGGCGTTGAATTCGACCGAGGCGTTCTGCACGCCCGGGGTGGTGTAGGCATAGGCTTTGAGTTCTGCATAGTGGGTCGTGGCGATTGCAAAGACGCCATAGTGCAGGATGTGATTGATGATGGCCCGGGCCAAGGCAGAGCCTTCGACAGGGTCGGTACCTGCGCCGAGCTCGTCGAACAAGATCAGCACCGGTAGGTCGTCCACAAATACGGGTTCGCGTGGTTGCCAATCGGTCGGTTGGAGCATCTGGACGGTCGAAGGCGCGGGTTCGATGTGGGTATCGAGTGATTCGAGGATGCCGATGATGTTCTTCATATGCGAAGAAAACGTCGA
>JBJONV010000033.1:0-12023 GCA_046051665.1 Chloroflexota bacterium | reverse complement strand
GTTTGACAACGCCCGGTGGGAACTGCTATACTTCACAACGTTGCTTCGATGCCGATATAGCTCAGCGGTTAGAGCGAACGACTCATAATCGTTAGGTCGGTGGTTCGATTCCACCTATCGGCACCAACCAAACCCGTTGCCTCAGGGCAGCGGGTTTTTGTGTCGTCACTGCCGTAAACGCAGACGCATGATAGGTTGCTCGAGCTCACGATGCCACTGGAGCGCCACCCAAAACGATCCTGCGTAAAAAACCACGGTCACCACGATATCGGCCCATACGCTACTCCCTGCCGCGCCGATCAATCCTTGTACCGTTTGCCGAACCGGGTAATGGAGCAAATACAACGGGTACGACAACATCGAAATCCACTGTAATCCGCGTTCAACAATGCTGGGTTGTGGGCGCTGGATACCGGCCAAAAATGGAAATAACGCCATGATACCCAGGCTCATCACCGGAATCAGGGTTACTCGTACCCATGGGATGTGTTCCCACACCGGCTGCCAGTACTGAACCGCGGCGATGTACAGCATCACCAAGCCGATGGCAAGACCAACCCAGAGCCCAGCGTAACGCCGCACGAGAGGCCAACTCCGCCACGCCCATACCAGGGCAACCCCGCTGGCAATGGCATCGAGCCGCAACGGCACATATTGGCGGATGGCATCGTTCCACGACCAGTCCGTCGTCCACGACAACCAGCTCCGCACCACAAACGGCACCGCGATGAGCAATACCAGGGTCACGAGCAACGCACACTTGGGGTGCATTCGGCGCGCCGCAATGCTCAGAACGACTGCTGCAGTGAAATAAAACCATTCTTCGATCGAGAGACTCCATGCAACCAAGAAGTACGGCGGATGAATCTGCCACATGTTTTGGACAAAGAGCACATACGTCCACATCGACGCGGGTGTTGCACCACTCCATCCTGCTAGGATGACCACTACCAGAACCAGCCAGTATATCGGGAGCGTCCGTGCCCAACGGCGGTGCAGAAAAAGCGCCAATGCGCGTGGTTGCGACCACTGGTCCAGCTGGGCAATGAGTAAGTCCCCGATGAGCCACCCACTCAGGATAAAAAACGCTTCGACGGCGAACTTCACCAGCCAATGGACGCCGGTCACGACCCAGTCATTGCCGTATACAGCGACGGTGGGGGTATGTGCCATCAAGACAAACAACACCACGACGCCACGTAAATAATCTAAGCCGACCGAGCGCGATTGGATTGGTCCGTTCCCCCGTACCACGCCACCCCCCCGGAGCCAGGCAGCCACGGTCGGTACAATGCTATACGCCGCGTACACCAATGCGTGGAGCCGACTGTGTGACGGATTGATACGACGCCCCCAGTACCACACCAACACTGCACCCATACCACAACCCGCGAGTGGATAACTTTGACTGGCGATTGCCACAAACACTGCGCCCCCGAGTGGAAAACGAAACGGTTTGACGTGCGCCCAGACAAAGCGCCGCAAGCGCAGGAGTGCAACACTGCCGAGCAACACGACAAGCTGCCAGATGGGCTGCCAGACGATTGCCCCACGCCACCACACGAGTAGCATCGCGACGATACTGACAATCACGATGGTCGCCCAGCGCCAGCGTACATTCCACCGCTGTGCATATGCCGCAGCCAGTGCGACACTGCTTACCAACGCCATGACCGTCAGGATGGAGTGCGCATCCCCACGCCGGACACCAATAACGGCTCCGACCAGCATGGTCGCACAGACCATGCGGAGCGCCAGGGAGGCTCGGGGCATCCGCAGCAGGAATGCACCAAGAATCACCACGACAACACTCAGCACCACGCTCGCGAGCGCAGGGAACTGCCACCCGATGGGCAGGATGCGTACGTCATCGATTGCAATACCGACATCACGTCGACCATCACGATACGGTACCGCCGTGTCTATGTGCACATCGAGTCGCCCGGTCGTTTGAAAGGGAACCGCAACGGGGATGCTGATGGTACGGAACCCAGGCTGTATCACATATGGGGTAGTGGTACCAGCCACACGAATGGTAACGGGCTGCTCGACCGCAGCGCTGACCATCATGCTGAGCGTAGCAGGGCCACTGCCGACCCCATCGAGATGCAGTACGGCCTGCGGTTCAGTCCAGCGAAAGGTCGTACCAGCGCCATACTCAACAGGATACAAACCCGTCACCACAGCACTGTCGAATCGTCCGATGTCGATTCGATAGGGCACGGGGGCACACCAGACGATCAAGAGTACACATGCGCTGACGAGCCAGTACCACCAGCGTTTCATCGGCGGAACCTCGCGGTAATCTCACTCAAAATGAGCCCTTGGGTGGCACCGAAGTCAGGGAGTGCCGATGCATTACCATCGCTCAAGAGTCCCATTGCAGATTTTTGGACGACCTCGACGTAGCCAGACCCAGCCACAAGCGTCACCTCGGTGCCAGTGGGGAGTGAATCATAGGCACTGCGGACGGCGATAATCGTCGGGATGCCCAATGTGCGCAAAATCGTAGCCGGATGCGACAACTCGGCACCGAGTTCGACGATGATACCCGCGCAGTGCTGGGCAATCGCTATCCATTGTGCGTCGAATGTCCGGAGCACCAAAACGACGTTGGTGCGATCGAATCCTGGTGGGAGGGTGGCAGCATGGTACGTGGGGCGCCAGACCACACCTACCACTGACCCGTCGTTGATACTCCGACCCTCGAGTACTACCCGCAACGGCGCGCCGTCTTCACGCCAGCGCATCGGATCATCGAAGCGTTGCATCGCAGAAGGGACCTGAAGTTCCGAATAATAGGCCCGCAACCGCAACCGCGCTTCGAGCATTTCGGCAGGCATCCGCCAGCCATGAGAGATACGTACCAATTCAGCCGGACTGACCATCCAGACGACCTCTTGGGAAGGCAAGTCGCCGGCTGCCACAATTCGGTCTGCATATTGCAAGATGACTTTTCGCGTCCGTTCCAGGATTTTGAGGTAATCCGAACGAATCGCGTCACGACCGCTCATGGCTTGGCGCAGTACAAGCCAGACGGGCCACGCCCCGAGACCACGCAACGTATGACGAGCCGTAAGGATGGCAGTGCTCTGTGACAAAAGCCTGCGCAGTATGGGCTCTGGGAGCTCTCGGTAGCGTGGCGTGCCGATATCGTATTCGGTAGCACCACGATGCCCATAGCGGGCCATCAATTCTTCCCACTTCCCCACAAACACCGGATCACTGGGCAGGCGTCCGGCACGCACGTCATCAAGGAAGTCGGGGCGTGCATCCACAAACCGCTGCAGGGGAATCATGTCGGCAAGGATTGTTCGCTGGAACGATTGGTAGCGCACACTCCATTCGGCGTAGATCCTGCGGCGACGCATCCACGATTCGAGTGGGCCGATGATGCGCGCAGTCACATAAAAGCCCTGCAGTGAGATGACTGTCGCCTGATGGAGAACATCAATAAGGTCGTCGATATCGCCGTGATGCTTGCGCGCTTTTTCGAGGAGTTCGGCGAGACTGCGACGCATGCGTCGTGGCGCAGTCAGTGACTCCCACACCAAGATAAACACGCGCCACCAGACCCGCCGGAGGCGATTGGGTTGCCCTTGGATAGACACCAGTAGTGCATCATTCAGATCCGCCAGCAATGTACCCGGCACACCCCAACGCCGCGAAACGTCAGCAAGTAATCCGTAATTGATGCGTACACGCCCGGCAAAGAGTTCGATAAAACGGCGCTCATCGGTCAATGCCTTATCAGTTCGTTTGAACAGCGTGAACGCATCGCGACTCACACTTGCATACAATGCAGATGTGAAAAAGGTAGGTAACTCGGGCATATGATCGCGCATATCCGCAGACCCAAATCGCTCACTGCGGCGTATCGGAGCTACCACGTGGCGTAATTCAATCAACCAACATTCGTGGCCATCGTCTGCCCATTCCACGACCCACCGCGTATCACCAAACACGATACGGATTTTCTGGAGCAACGTCTGCAGGCGTTGCGTGAATGGCAACGGCGCCGTGACCGGTTCACCAGGTGCGACCCGCGGCAATTGCAGGTTTAGGCTATCGGTTTGACCGCTGGTCAATTGTTCGGAGGTACTGGGGAGGTAATTGACGAAGTCGTCTTCGAAGTCGCAATCAATCACAGCGACACCAGCATGTTGGGCTTCGACCATCGTCATCAACAGCACATCACGTCGTGTGACGCGTGGGAATCGACGAGCCGCCGACCATACCGTACAGACTGCAGTCGCCAACGCATTGGGATCACGACGGTCGATCCGCAAACGAGTCGCTGGCGCGGCATGCATTTGGAGCGGGGCACCTGCCTGGGTGCTGAACAAGGTACGTACCGCTATTTTTGCACCCAACTGCGTCAGCGATTGAAAAAGCTGGAACGTGTCAATAAACGCATGCATATCCCGCGGCACGAGGACCGATTGATGTGCAGCCATCATGTCGTGGTCTTCGGCATAGTTTGCAGCGGCATCAAGCAATACGACACTCGGTGGCACAGCAATCCCGCGTCGAGACGCCAAATCAAGCAGGACCCCTTTGGCACAGACGCCTTGTTTGTTGAGTTTACCGGTGCCGATGGTGTATAAAAATGGCGATTGCGCCATAGCAGTACCCGCTCGCTGGTGTCGACACGCACATCACGATGTATGATACGCGGTACTACGCTCTATCGTTCTCTACGAGTGTACATGATTCTGGAGCAGTATGGAACAACATTCACGGGTGCGATACCCCGGTTTTGTGGCGCTCTATGGGTTCTGGACCGTGGCAGTCCTGAGCCGTGCAATTGTTCAGTATGTAACACGGCCAGAAGTCGCACTGCCGACACATCTGTCACTCGTCGCGGGGATCGTATATCTTGCGATTACGATCTGGGCGTGGCAAGGCTCGCTGCAGTTGCTCCGTGCGGGGCTCTGGATAGAACTCTCGGGGGTCTTGGTGGTGAGCATCGTGGAATCATACATCCCGCTACCATATGCAAGTGCATGGTCGCACTATGGTTCAGGGTATGTCTGGTTGCCCTTGGTGTTACCGATCAGTGGGATTGTGTTGTCCTATCGGCATACCGCCACAGCACCGACGCACAGGGTATAATATGTACATCTCTCCACTCGGCATGCTACGGTATGCGATTTGAGTGTTAACTGATGCAGGAGCGGCGCATGTCGGACAGCAAACGCGATCGTTTTGATCCGTCCATCGAACCCAAGTGGCGTGAATTCTGGCTCAAAGAAGGCACATTTACTGCTGGACGACGCCCAAGCGCACCACCACGCTATATCCTCGAAATGTTCCCGTACCCCAGTGGCGACCTCCACATTGGTCACCTCAAAAACTACGTCATCGGCGATGTGTTAACACGCTTCTATGTGTCGCGTGGGTACGATGTGTTGCATCCCTTCGGCTGGGATGCATTCGGATTACCTGCCGAGAATGCCGCCATCAAAAAAAGTGTCAACCCTGCGGACTGGACCTACGGCAATATCCAAGAATCCAAAGGTTCGCTGGCCATCGCCGGCATCATGTACGACTGGAGCCGCGAGCTCGCGACCTGTGCTCCTGATTATTACCGCTGGACGCAGTGGTTGTTCCAATTGCTCTACAAGCGCGGCTTGGCGTATCGCTCCAAATCTCTGGTCAACTGGGACCCCATCGATCAGACCGTGCTCGCAAATGAGCAAGTCGATGCCGAAGGGCGAAGCTGGCGGAGTGGGGCCAAGGTCGAAAAGCGTGAACTCGAGCAGTGGTTCTTTAAAATCACCGATTACGCAGAACGTTTGCTCCAAGACCTCGACAAGCTGACCGACTGGCCTGACCAGGTCAAAACCATGCAGCGCAACTGGATCGGCAAAAGCGAAGGTGCCGAAGTCGTTTTTAGCTCCCATGCAGGCGATTTGGTCGTCTTCACGACACGACCCGATACCCTGTGGGGTGCGACATTCATGGTATTGGCACCCGAGCATCCACTCGTCGGTCAATTGACGAGCGCCGACAAACAGGCCGAGGTCACCGCCTACATCAATAAAGCAAAACTCACCAAGGAAATCGATCGGGCCAGCACCTCGCGCGACAAAACCGGCGTCTTCTTGGGTGCATACGCAACTAACCCGGTCAACGGTGCCCAGATTCCCATCTGGATTGCAGATTACGTCTTGATGGGCTACGGCACTGGCGCCATCATGGCTGTGCCGGCGCACGACCAGCGCGACTTCGACTTTGCACGACACTTTGGGCTCGATATCATTGTCGTCGTCCAGCCCGAGGGTTCACACCTCGATGGCAAAACCATGACGGAGTCGATGCCCGGTGATGGCGTCATGGTCAATTCCGGCCCGCTCGATGGCATCCCCGCTGGCAAGGGCGACGGCCAAAGTGTCAAAGCCGCTATCGCATGGTTGGTTGCACACGGCAAGGGCAAAGGCACCATCACCTACCGACTGCGTGATTGGCTTATCTCGCGCCAACGCTACTGGGGCGCACCTATCCCCATGCTCTACCTCGAAGACGGCACGATGGTGCCCGATCCACGCCTCCCCGTAGAACTGCCTGAGGTCGAAGACTACCTCCCCAAGGGCAAATCCCCCCTGGCGACGGCAACTGCATGGGTCAACACCACCGACCCCGTCAGTGGCAAACCAGCCCGGCGTGACACCGACACGATGGATACCTTCGTTGACTCATCGTGGTACTTTTTGCGCTATGCAGACGCCCAAAACGACAAAGAAATCTTTGGTGCAGACGCTATCGCCCGCTGGATGCCGGTACATCAGTACATCGGTGGCATCGAGCATGCGATCTTGCATTTGCTGTATTCACGCTTCATCACCAAAGTGCTGTATGACGAAGGGTTGGTCCCTGAGGATGAACCATTCAAAGCACTGTTCACCCAAGGCATGGTGCAGCGCCGCGTGCGCACCGACCTCAGTGGCGATGGACAAACCGTCACCTTCACCGAAGACCTGCGCCGCAAACTCGAACTTCCGGCAGGAGCGCTTTCTATCGATGCAGCCAAAGCGGCACTCAAACCCCATGGCTATACCCTCGAAGGGGATGCGCGTGGATGGCAAGCCGTCAGCGGCCCAGTAACGATGTCGAAAAGCGCCGGGAACGGCATTCCAGTCGGTCCCTTCGTGCGTCAATATGGCTCGGACGTGGCTCGTATCGTCGTGTTGTTTGCCGCCCCTCCCGAAAATAGCATGGAATGGACCGACGAAGGTGTGGCCGGTGCACAACGCTTCCTCAACCGTATCATGGCATTGTTTATGACCGAGTCTGCGGCAGTTAGTGCACACCCGATGGGCAGTGTCACGACGTCGACCGTCGCCGACCACGAAAAGGAACTGTGGCGGGCACTCCACTTTGCCATCAAAAAAATCTCCGCAGATACCGACTCATTCCGCTTCAATACGGCTATCGCAGCCATGATGGAGCTGCTCAACGAAGTCCAGCGCTACCGCAACGAACACCCCATCGGTCCGGTTTACTACGAGGTCGCCCACGTGTTCACCCGGCTGCTCAGTCCGTTTGCACCCCATTTGTCCGAAGAACTCTTCGCCGCGTTCGGGGGCACCGGGAGTGTCTATGATGCCGGTTGGCCGACGTTCGATGAATCAGCATTGTTGGTCAGCGAGATAGAAGTCGTCCTGCAGGTCAACAGCAAAGTGCGTGGACGTATCCTCGTCCCTGCTGCTGCAGACGCTACCCAGCTCGAAGAATGGGCACGTGGGAATGCACGCATCCAAGAGCTCATCGGCAGTGCGGCCATCAAGAAGGTCGTCGTCATTCCCGGCAAATTAGTCAACTTCGTCGTCTAGCTCGTCCTGCACGAGAGAAAGGACGGGCTGATTCGCATGCGAATCGGCCCGTTTTGTCACCATGCTGACCCTCAAACGCCTCCCCGAGACATACGCCATCTGGCAACTTCCCGCATCTGCAGCAGTGCCGCCACTCCCCGCCGGCGTGTTTGCAGCAGTGCTCCGTAGTGATACGGAAGTATCTGGTGTCTGTCCGCTCTCCGACGTTCCGGTTGGAGCCACCAGCGATCCGGGGTGGTGGTGCCTCCAATTCATCGGTCCATTCGATTTGGCCCTGACCGGTATCATGGTCCAAATAGCGGTGCCCTTGGCACAAGCGCAGGTGCCTATTTTTACGTTGGCCACATACAACACTGACTACATCCTCGTCCACCACACTCGCTATGCCGATGCGAGCGCTGCAATCCGCGCTGCCGGCCATATCATCGAGGAGTGACCGATGACCCTGCGTGCCCAGCAGAATCACTTCGCCACGGTTGCCAATCAATACGCAGCCTTCCGACCAACCTACCCGACGACACTCATCACGGATGTCGTGGCTCGTGCGGGTGGCCCGACCAGCATCGCACTCGATGTCGCCGCTGGGAATGGGCAAGCAACCGTACCGTTGGCAGCGGCGTGCCAGCATGTCTATGCCAGCGACCTTGCTCTGACACAAATCGCCGCGATGCCCCGCATCGCCAACGTATCGGCCTATGTGTCACGTGCAGAACAAACCTGCCTTCCGGACCAGAGCATCGACATCGTTTGTGTGGCCCAAGCAATGCACTGGTTCGATGTCGATGCTTTTCACCGTGAAGTACGTCGCATCGGCAAACCGGGTGGTGTGATTGCGGTGTGGACATATGCCTTGCTCCGTGCCACCCCAGCAATTACCGCCATCATCGATGAACTCTACGCCGAGACAGCCACACACTGGCCGGCAGATCGCGTCCACGTCGACAATCACTATGCGACGTTAGCGTTCCCCTACGAGCGCATCCCCTACTCGCCACCCGCAATGACTGCGGCGTTTACCCAAGAACGTCTCCGTGGCTATCTGAGTACCTGGTCAGGGGTGCAACGCTATATCAAAGCCGGCCATCCTGATCCTGTCGCCGCCCGTGCAGATGCATTTGCGGCTGCCTGGGGTCAGGCAGCCGATACTTCTGTGACCTTTACATTCGATTTGACGGTGTTACTCGGTCGGTTGTAGACGCCGCCGTAGCGTCTCCCAGAGTTCCACCCAGCCACTCGCCCAGCGCGACTGGCTACGCAGGATTTCACCTGCGAGAAGCACCAGTAATACCAAAATCGCATAGAGTTTGTATGAACCCAAGAGCAGTGTGACTGCGCCGTAATCCTCGGGGTAGTTGAAACTCCGGTAGTTCCCATATGCAATAAATGCAAAACTCACCGCGTATGCTCCTGCCCGCCGGAGCGAGAGTGTCGATTCGCCAAAATGCCACACCACCAGCCAATACACCAACACCAATAGGGTGAAGTAGTGCATCCACGCGACGGGAATGGCGAGTACCATCAACATTACAAACAACCCGTATTGGATGGCATAGACACTCGATTGGACCGGTGCATCACGCAAGGCCAACACACACACGACCGCAGACACCAGCATCGACACCACTGATGCGACACGGGCCACTCCAGGCAGTGCAAAGCGATTCATCACGAACGGATTGTCGTAGAAGCGGGTCAAAAATCCGGCAATGGTCTGATTTTCGATCCATGCGGTCGTCCCACCGACATGGCCGACCACCTTGGTCAGGTACATCCAGTGGAGATCCCAACCCATCACCACCACGGCGATACCGTTCCAGGCCAACATCCCCACGATAAATCCGACGAACCCCCACCAGTGGCGCTTTGCCACAAAAAACGCCAAAAACAATATCGGATAGATTTTCAGAGACGTGAGCAACGCAACTACGACACCCGCCCAGCCCGGACGATTGCTCCGCAACGCCCACAGAATCAATGTCATGCAAAACACCAGAATGACATCGGTCTGGCCGAAGGTGATGGTTTCGTAGAGGGGTTGCATATTGGTAATAATCACCAGCACCGCCAACCACCACAGTATCGTGGTGGTACGCGCGTGTGTCGTTCCCTGTGCCGTCCACATCATGCGCATCCACACCAACGCCATCCCGAGGTACAGAGCGATATTGATAATCCGGAACCCGTTGAGAATCTGGAGCGGATCTTGGCCGACAAATGGGGTAAACAGCATGATATAGAACGGTGGACGTTTGTAACCGGCAAACGGATTATCAGCGACATTTGCTACCAAATACAACTGCCCTGATTCCACCCAGCGAGTCGCTGCATCGACCCAGATACTGAAGTCACCACTGCCATAGCGGAATATACGTTCAAATACCGTCGACTGGAACGCCACCGACAAAACCACCATCGCTCCCAACGGCAACCAGCGCAGGTATGTATCGAGCGGACCGTCACTCCGCAACGACCAACGGATGAGCATACTGCCGCCCAGGAGCACAAGGCCTAACCAGCCCATCCAGGCTTCGTAATCGTACAAGCGGATATATACGTTGTCGGCGCTGAGTACCTGTTGAACAAATGGGATGGCCCACCACGCCAACGCGAACCAGACAGGCAAATCTTTGCCACGCACGCGCCCTTCAGCAGTAATCAGGCCACTCAACCACGCCACAGCAACCACCGCGCCTGCAATCCACAGCCCCGCCACGAACCACCACACATACGGCCAGGTCGCCACCGGTGCTCCCCAGAGCAAGCCGAGCACACCCGTCGTTACCACACCGGCAATCATCGCTGCACTATGCGGTCGTGCTGCACATACCAACGCAAACAGATATATTGCAGTAACTGCCAAAAGGAACAAGGCAACCGGGTAGCCGTAGGCACGCACAGGCACGAGGGTTGTCGGCGCAACGGTAGCGCCCGCAAAGACAAACCCCAAGCGACGCCCATCGGCACCGATTGTGGTCACACTGCTTGTTATGTCAATCGTGCGGTCCCAGCGCCATTGCCCGTGCGGCATAGTCAATACCGAATACACACGCGCATCACCAGACGGTATCGTCCAGCGTGCGCTGCCATGCACCCCTGCATTGACTGTCACCTGTGGTGCAGGGATGTCGGCCGGGTAGCCATTTTTGAGGGTCAGATAGACAATGTGTGGCGCATCACGGAGTACACCGAGGCGCAGTTGGTTGGCTGCAGACGACCAGCGATGGTCGCCCTCACGTGCAAAAAAACTCCCGTAGCGATGCATGTCGCCCGCTTCCACGGGCATTGCGACGGCCTGGGCATCTCTGATGCCTACGGTCGCTACGGTAGCCACAACGATGACAGTCGCGACCACCAGCCAGGCGCGCACCCAGATTCGTAGCCGCTGCATCATCATCATTCTCTCTCAGTGCAATCGTCTATATATTTTAGCGTAGTCAAAGACCCGATGTCACGCATGGTCGGTTGATACATGCATGTTCATACCCATACACCAGCATCGGCAGGGTCGCGCACAGACACATCCTACCGCCGACTGATAGGCGTGTATGGTACGATAGACGTTAGTAATTCGTGCATATTGGCCGGAGTCTCATTCGCTATGACGCGCAAATCCGACACCACGTTAAATTTCGCCAATATCACGCTCCATCGTGCACGGCTGACCGAATTGGCTAATGTACAAACCCTCCTCGAAGAATGCGCAACGGAGTTTCGCCTCGCACACGGTTTGGGAATGTGGGGGATTGCCACCACGACCCGCCAACTAGAGCGCCAGACCACATCAAATCAAATCATGTTGGTGCAATATATGGGTGTCAGTGTGGCGACGTTTACCTTATCCCGCACGACCCCACACTGGGTTACCATCGGCGTCTTCGACGATGATTCGTTGACCGCAGTCTATCTGAGCGACTTCGTCGTGATGCCGTCGTTTCGCCTCCGTGGCGTGGGGCGCTGGTGCATCAGCAAAGCCAGCGACTACGCACGCACACATCAAGCCAGCGTCTTACGCAGCGCCATTTATACGCAGCTCCATGATTCTATGGCGTTTGCACTGACCGTCGGCTTTATCCCTAGTATGTCGACCGCTCATCCCGACCGGACGTATTTGGAAAAAACAATGAGTCCCGCGGCGTTCGAGCCACGGGACTAAGACGCAGCCGACGCGGCCTGCAGGATCGTCATATC
>JBJONV010000032.1:0-42689 GCA_046051665.1 Chloroflexota bacterium | reverse complement strand
GCCGAGTTCACGACTGAGCTCACGCACATAGACATTCATCCCGCCTGCTTCTTTGCCGCCGAGTCCTGCAAACGGACTGGAATGGACACACAACATCGCGACGCGCATAGTGCACTCCCGCTGGATTGGATAGATTTCGTACTGTTGATACGAATAAGACGAAACGTTGGATGTACCAGACGTCATCGTCTGTATCAAAAGAATATACGTGCACTTCGTGAATCATGGGTGAGAATGGGTCTCACACCCGAATGCCCGCAGTGGTCGTCCGTATCCGGTATACCGATGTACGCGCAGTAATATACAACGTTTTGCGATCTGCATCTCCCCACGCGAGGTTGGCCGGCAACTCTGGTACCGCAATCACGCCGAGGCATGTGCCGTCGGGTTCAAATACCCAGATGCCGGTTGCTCCGGCGATATAGAGGTGTCCTGCCTCGTCGACCTTCATCCCATCCGGAGAACCGGGTTGCGGATGATCCATATCGCAGAGGATGCGACCATTGCTGATCCGGCCATCGAGCGCAACTGCGAAGGCTCGCACATGCCGGCGCCGTGAGTCATCGATATATAGCGTGCGTTCGTCGGGTGACAAAGCGAGGCCATTCGGACGGACAAAATCGTCTGCTATGCGCACGATAGTACCGTCAGGATGGACGGCGTAGACGCCGTTGACGGGTTGTTCTTGGGCAGATTCTTCGATGCCGTAGGGCGGATCAGTAAAAAAGACGACTCCGTCGGACCGAACGATGACATCATTTGGGCTATTGAGGCGTTTGCCGTCGTAGCGATCGACGAGCGTTTGCGGCTGGTCCTGTGCGTCGCTGATACTCACCCGGCGATTGCCGTGTTCGCAGGCGATGAGTGCCCCGGTGCGACTCCGTGTCAATCCGTTTGAGTTGCCGCTTGGCGCACGCCAGCGCCGCACCGTGCCATCTGGGTGCCATGCATAAATAATTCCGGCAGGGATGTCCGAAAAACGCAGATGGTCATCACACCAGACTGGCCCTTCAACAAACTGAAATCCCGTCGCGATGCGTTCGGGATGGCCACCTTCGAAGAGGGAGCGCAACTTCATCTAGTCCTCGATCCAGTTCAGGGTGCGTTCCACGGCTTTTTGCCAACGCGCATATTCGGATTGCCGTTGTGTCGCATCCATCTGCGGGGTCCATCGTGTGTCTTCACGCCAATTGGACTGCACTTCGGCGAGGTCGCGCCAGTACCCTACTGCAATTCCAGCAGCATAGACTGCGCCAAGCACTGTTGTTTCGCTGATGACGGGGCGAATAACTGGGACATCGACAACATCACTTTGGAACTGCATCAGTAGACTATTTGCGGTCATACCGCCATCTACTTTGAGGACCGCAATGGGCACCCCGCTGTCTTGCTCCATGGCATCGAGGACTTCTCGGGTCTGCCATGCGACTGCTTCGAGTGCGGCGCGTGCAATATGTGCTTTGGTGGCGAAACGTGTCAATCCGACGATGACTCCGCGTGCGTCGCTCCGCCAATGCGGGGCAAACAACCCCGAAAAGGCTGGCACGACGACCACGCCACCACTGTCAGGGACCGTCAGCGCCAGGGCTTCGACATCGCTACTGCGCTCGATGATGCCCAGATTGTCACGCAACCATTGCACCAACGCTCCGGCGATGGCGATGGAGCCCTCGAGCGCATACACCGGTGCATGATTACCCAACTGGTAGGCGAGTGTGGTGAGTAACCCATGGGTCGAGGGGACGATCGTGGTTCCGGTGTTGAGCAACATAAAGCAGCCCGTGCCGTAAGTGTTTTTCACATTCCCAGGGTGGATACAGGCTTGTCCCAGCATTGCAGCATGCTGGTCACCGAGCGCAGATGCAACGGGTACACCGCTGAGGATGCCGACGGCTGTGCCATAGACCTCACTGGATGATCGAATGGCGGGGAGCATGCGTGCGGGGATGTCCATGACCGCCAAGATGTCTGCATCCCACTGGAGGGTGTGAAGGTTCATGAGCATGGTACGGCCGGCGTTGGTGACGTCGGTGACGTGTATGCCGCCGTTGGTCCCGCCGGTCAGATGCCAAATCAGGAATGTATCGATGGTGCCAAATACGGCATCACCGGATTCTGCTGCCGAACGAAGCCCCTGGACGTTATCGAGTACCCAACGAAGCTTGGGACCCGAGAAATACGTCGCGAGTGGCAGACCGGTTTTGGCGCGGAATCGGTCAGGTCCAACATCCCCCGCGAATTCCCGGCAGAGGGCATCAGTGCGCATATCTTGCCAGACGATCGCATTGGCATATGGAATACCGGTATGTCGATTCCAGACAACGGTCGTTTCGCGTTGATTGGTAATCCCGATGGCGGCAATGTCGGCAGCCGTCAGCTTCGCGTGTGCAAGCGCCGATGCAATAACCGTTTGTGTGTTTTGCCATATCTCGAGTGGGTTGTGTTCGACCCAGCCCGGTTGGGGAAAAATCTGTTGGTGTTCGAGTTGGGCCATTGCACGGGGCGTGCTGTCGTGATCGAAAATCATGCAGCGGGTGCTCGTTGTGCCTTGGTCAATCGCGAGGATATAGCGTGTCATCGTATACTCCTGTGCGTGTGTGGCTTCATTATACCCGGCAACTTTTCATATTGCAGGATTTGGGTATTGACATGTACGGGAGAAATGGCTATATTTTGCGTAGGATTCTTTTAGCATTTTTGCCGTTTAGGCATAAAGGGGGTGGTGCTCATGGGTTGTAGTCATAAGCGCATGGGTGTCGCCGGAGCGGTGACCCTGTAGTCTTCCGCACGGAGACACCCGACCTCCACCGTCGCTGAGCAATCAGCGGCGGTGATTTTTTATCCCCGAAAAAAACAACAAAAAAACCGGCGTGTGGTCAATGCCACACGCCGGAAAATCAGGCAAACTATGCCTTTGGTTTGCGTTCCGTGATGACTTCTGGTTGTGCAGGACCGTCTGCAGCAGGTGCTTCGGCACGGCCGGTTGGGACGAGACCGATAACCAAATCGCCGGCATGGCCGATGATGACTGCACCAGCAGGCAACGTGATGTCGCTGATGTGGATTGCTTTTTCGAGCGAGTCGAGGACGCTGATATCGACATTGATGACGGAAGGCAGGTTGGTCGGCAATGCCTTGACGCGCAATGAAGCAACGTGGTTGAGCAATGCATCACCGCGGCTGACCATCAATGAGACGCCGGTCATGTGGACTGGGACATCGACTTCGACGGTTTCGTTGAGGTCAACGGCATGGAAGTCGACGTGAATGATTGCGCGTGAAACGGGGTGGCGCTGGTAGGTGTGCACGAAAGCGGCAATCGGTGCTTCGCCTGGGATGTGCAACGTGACCAGGTTGGTGCGACCGGCGGCCTTCATCAATGGCATGAACGAGCGCAATTCGGTCTGGACGGTGATGGGAGCCAAGTGCTTCCCGTACACGGTGGCTGGCATGATGCCGGCCTTGCGCAGGTTGTTGACTTTCTTGCCGACAACAGTGCGTTTTTCGAGTTTGATTTCGATAGACATTGGGTGACTCCTTGTGTCAGTACCTTCGCATGTGCTGCTACGGGACAACCCCGGCACAAGGTGAAAGTATACCATACCACGAACAAAATGTCAGATGATTTGGGTTCAGTCCGTTGTACTTCGTTGCAACGCGTGCGTGCGCAGGCAAGCGTGACTCCTGCGTTTGTGTGGGTACTTTAGCGACCCGGTCGGCGCTGGTAGGTGGGGAACGACGTGCGGTTTGTTGAGCCTGTCAGGATATCTTGGCTGAACGCGAGAAGGTAGGTCCCAGCAGGAGCATCGCAATCAGCAACGGTCGCGTGGACGGCCTCGGGTACCGGCGTGACCATGATGGCCGCCGGTGGGTGGCTACGGCAGACCGCAGGGATGGTTGCAGGAAGGTCAATCCCAGGAACATCCGGACAGATCAGTGGGATGTCAACGCGTTGATTGGGCGCATAGGCCACGGCAATGACATGAATCACTTCGTGGCTGACCGGGCAATAGCGAAAACCGGTAACGGCGCACGTGAGCGGGTCTGCGTCGAGGCCGGTGATATGCAATGGCGATGCGAATGTGCGGTGTTGCCAGCAGTACAAGAACGCATGATGATCGACCTCTGCGGGGATTTGGACGAGCGTGCGTTGCGACAACTGCGTAATCGTGGTAGGCAAACGGCCCGCAGCCCGCAGGCGGGCCAGCTCGCCGGCATGGGTGTCGCGCCGGGATGCAGTCAGGATTGGAGTGGTCATGAACGTGTCCCTCCGCTCTTGTCGGGAGCGATACGGATGGTGGATTCTGCGTGGTAGGTCACGAGGCCAGGTGGGCCACCTTTGATTTTGCGGACTCCCGTGCGCCGACAGACGTCGATATCAACCGCAGCTTCGTCACGTGCACTACTGTAATACGCGGCCAGGGCTGCTGCACGACGCAACACGCCTGGTTCGATGGGACGCCCCCCTGCTTTGACAATCACGTGACCACCGGGGATGCCACGGGCATGGAGCCAGGTGTCGTGCGACTCGCCAATGGTAAAGGTGACGTGCTGATTTTGGAAGGCGTTACGACCCACATAGATAGTGGTGCTCGCGTCGACGGGGAAGCGGAGCGGCGGTTGCGGTTTGATGCGGGCTTGTTTGGGCACATCCGTCTTTCTGAGCCAACCCAGGGCGACTGCGTCACGAGCGACCGACTCGATGGCGTCGAACGAATCTGCCATTGTGAGGAAGGCCAGTGTTTCGTCGATACCTTGGAGTTCTTCGCTGGTTTTTTGGATGCGCTCGGGTAACCCTGCGAGGGCAGCTTTGGCCTTGTCGTAGGTCTTGAAGCGTTCTTGGGCTTGGAGTGACGGTGGGACGCGTGGTTCGAGCGTGATGACCTGATCGTCTACCACCAGCTGCGACATCGTCGGGGTGATAGTGTGCATATAGGCGTAGATCATCTGACCTTCCCAACGGAGCAGCTCCATGCGCTCGGCGCGCGTCATCTCGGCGTTCATATTTGTCAGAACGCGGGCAATCCGTTCACGGTGTTCTTCGATGCGACTCCGCAGGATATCACGACGTCGTTGGTAGTCGCCGAGTGATTCGTGCACGTGTGCGTAAGCAATGATTGCATCATTAATGGAGGCACAGGCGACCGCACCGGGGCGATGGCTGAGCCGATACGCTGCATAGGCAATCGGCTGGTCGTGTTCATCGCAGATGATACACGGCTCTGGCGCGGCTCGAAAGAGTGTTTGAATCGTCTGCGCGGCCAATGTCGGGTCATTCTGTGCCCGGAAGGCTGCTTCTCGGGCGAGCAGTGGCGACACGCCACGGTACGTCGCGACGAGCGCCTTGGCCAGGTCGTGTTCGCCGGTGAGGGTAGCCATGAGCGGAGCAGGGTCACCAAGACGCGGATCTGCTTTTGCGGGGATGGGCGGGATTACATACGGGTGTTGGGGCAACGCAACGCGCCGGCTCATTGAAGAATTGACGTGTTTGACGCATTCCAATACCGTGTCTTGGGCGTCGACGAGGAAAATATTGCTACGCTGGTCCATCAGTTCGATAATCAGACGAACGGTCGTGTATTGAACAGGGAGCGGCGGCGTAGGACTCGGCTCTGCGTCTTCGTCTGTGTTGCGTGGTTCAGTTGGTTTTACTATACTAATGATAATGATGCGCTCGAGGGCTGGTTGTTCGACGGCGCTGATACGCCCACCTTCGATGTATTTGCGCATCAACAAAAGCAACGGTGTGGCGTGTTCGACGCCGCGCGGTACTTTTTTGTCATGCATGGCGACGCGCGCGAGTTTGGGGTGTACCGATACAAGCACCCAGACACGTCGGCGCTCGTGATACAACTCGAGGGCGATACTCTGTGGTGATGCGACTACGGTGTCTTGGATTTTGGCGCCGATGTACGCGTGTAACTCGCGACAAATGGCAGTCACGGCAAGTGTGTCTATCGTCATAGCGCTAGTATACCCTGCATGGAAGCAGGCCGGCAGCAGAGCGACAGGGAGCGTGAGCGATGATCGAGACCGATATCAATCCACTGTTGCACGGTGGCCAAGCATACCCACTCATGGTGGTCATCTCGGGTCCGTCGGGTGTCGGCAAGGATGCGTTGCTGTTGCGTTTGCGTGAACTGGACGAACAGTTCCACTTCGTGGTGACGGCGACGAGTCGCCCACCGCGCCCGGGCGAGCGTGATGGGGTGGATTACTTTTTTTATGACACAGCCGGGTTTGAGGCATTGATTGCGCAACAGGAGTTGGTCGAGTGGGCCGAGGTCTATGGGCATTACAAAGGCATCCCCAAACAAAGCATCCGCGCAGGTCTGGCATCGCAACGCAATGTGATTATGCGCATCGACGTCCAAGGAGCTGCAACGCTCAAAGGACTGATTCCCGCAGCAGTGCAGGTGTTTTTGGCACCGGGCAGCATGGAAGAGCTCAAAGCCCGATTGGCTGGCCGCGGGACCGAATCGCCCGAGCAATTTGCCCGGCGTATCCAGCATGCCGAACGCGAAATGGCCCAGGTGACGGCATTCGATTATGTGGTCTTCAATCACGAAGAGCGCCTCGATGATGCAGTTCAGCAAATCCGGGCTATTATTATGGCAGAACAACAACGTGTCCGACCGCGACACGTGACCGTATAGGAGCACGACCAATGGCAAATCTCTACGACCAATTCCAAATCGATATGAAAGAAGCAATGAAGGCGCGTGACAGTGTCCGCGTCAACGTGCTGCGGATGGCCATGAGCGCCATCAAAACAGCATTGTCGAATCAAGTCAAGCAGGCGTATGATGCCGCGGGGGGGGAGTCCAACATGGCGGCTGCCGAAGCGGCTGCCCAAGCCGTGGTGCTGAGCGACGTGCAAGTCCAAGACATCGTCGCGAAGGAAGTCAAACGCCGGCGCGAAGCAGCTGAGATGTTCCGCAAGGGCAATCGGATGGACCTCGTCGAAACAGAAGAAGCCGAAGCCGCGATTCTCGAGCACTACCTCCCCAAGATGATGACTGCTGATGAATTGCGCCCGCAGATTGTGACCCTGTTGGCCGAAATCGGTGCCAAAGGTGTCGCAGATATGAACAAAGCGATGCCGGTCGTCATGCAGCGCTACAAGGGGCTCGCAGAAGGGCGCGTCCTGAACCAATTGGTGCGTGAGTTGTTGGGCGCATGAATACACTAACCACCCTGATCCGCCGCCTCATCGAACGACTTGCACCACACTGGTTTTGGCTGGTGAGTGTCAGTCTGATGGTGTGCTATGGGGTGGTTTTGGTTGTCCAACCAGGTTATGCACAAGGCGTCGTGGTCGGGCAGCCGAGCCCCGATACGCTGAATGCACCACGCACGATTACCTACACGAGTCAGATTCTGACCGATCAAGCACGCGATGCAGCGAGTGCCGAGCCCAATCTCGTCGTGATCCAGCGAGATACCGATGCACTCGTGCGTTCGCGGGCCGAGTTGGTGGCGGTATTGGATGGCATTGCTAGTGCCCGCATCGCAGGTGGCAACTATCGATACCGTGTCAATCTGATTGATAGCCTCGATGATGGGTTGGATGTCGAGCTCATTCCAACAGCCACCGCCAAGCGCTTAACCGACCTCAAAGATTCACAGTGGGTTGCACTCCGCGAGGTCATTCTGGCGGTGTTTGACGAGTCGGTCAACGACGTCGCAGGGATGATCGACGCGAGCGCATTGCAACGCCTCAATACCTCTATTATCCCGATTGCCATCGATACCCACATTGCCACAATTGCAGATCCTAGTGCCGACACTCGCACACTCATCGAGCGCTTTGTGACCCCATATCTCAGAATAAACGTGACCGTCGATGAGGTAGCCACAGCAGCAGCACGACAAAAAGCACGGGCGGCGGTGAAACCGTTTGAATCGACCATGCAAATGGGTCAAACGATTGTCCGGAGCGGCGATTTGGTGAATGCACAAATCTACGAACAACTCAAGGTATCGGGATTGCTGGCGACCACCACCAACTGGAATCAGGTAGCGGGCAAACTGTTGCTGGCTGTCGGGTTAGCACTGCTCTTGTCGTATACGTTGTGGCGCAACGACAAGCGTTCAGGTCGCAAGCCGCGTGAGTTATTTGCGGTCACATTAGTAATCATGGCGGTGGTGCTGAGTACCCGTGTGTTGGCCTTTTTTGACGCCGGGTACTTACTCGCGACGCCGATTGTCATGATGGTGATGATCTTTTCGGCGTTATTTGGCATACGGACTGCGAATCTCATCACCATGAATGTGGCGTTGATGGTGCTGTTGATTGCCAATGGTTCGTTGCTCTATAGCATGCCGCCTATTGTCGGCGCACTCGTCGCGGGGATGCTTATCCGCCAAGTGAATCGGTCGCGGGTCTTTGTCGTCGCCGGGTTGGGTGCAGCTGCTGCGAGTGCCAGCACGGTGATAGGGATTGTCCTGCTGACCACGCAGACCGTCGAATGGTCTGAATTACGGATGTTTTTGTTGTACGCCACGGGTGGCTCGTTTTTGTCTGCTGTCCTGGCGTTGAGTTTGTACAACATCGTCGGCCGGATGGCAGGGATTTTGACCCCGTTGATGCTCCTCGAGTTGGCACATCCCGCCGAGCCCTTGTTGCGGCGCTTGATGCGTGAGGCACCTGGGACCTACGCACACAGTATTTCGGTCGGTAACTTAGCCGAAAGTGCTGCCGAAGCAATCGGTGCCGACGGGTTGTTGTTACGGGTTGCATCGTATTACCACGACATCGGGAAGCTCAAACGTCCCTATTTTTTCGTTGACAATCAGAATGACGGCGTCAATCTGCACGATTCGTTGCCCCCGCACGAAAGTGCCCGGATTATCATTGATCACGTTCGTGACGGGATTCAGATGGCAAACGCTGCGGGACTGCCCGAAGTGATAACGGATTTTATTCGGACCCACCATGGCACGTCGCAGGTGCGTGCATTTGTCAACAAAGCAGTTGCTGCTGGCATCCCGTTCGATGTCGCGGCGTTCACCTACCCCGGTCCGGTGCCGTTTACGCGCGAGCACGCGTTGATGATGTTGGCAGATAGTGTCGAGGCGACGGTGCGCTCCAAAATTCAGAGCGGTTCACTCGCCCCCGCCGAAGATCATACGGGGTACCACTTCGACCCGGTCATTGCGTCGATTATCGACGACCGTTTGGCAACGGGGCAACTCGCTGATGCTCCCATCACCATTGCCGAGCTCAAATTGGTACATGAGGCCTTTGTGAACACGCTCAAGGGAATTTATCACCCACGCATCGACTACTCGGCCAAAGAAAAACGGAATGCCGATCCCGTTGTCGTACCACAAGGACATGTATGATTGCCTACCACGTAGACGTCCAAGTTGCTGATGCACTCGTCGGCACCGCCATCGATAGCGCACTCGTAGAACGCGCAGCGTTGACAACATTGACCCAACAAGCACATCCCCATGCGGTGGAGGTCAGTGTGTATGTGACGACTTCGGAAGAAGTCCAGGCACTCAACCGCGATTATCGTGCAAAAGATGCGCCGACGGATGTATTGTCGTTTGCAGACGACGGTGCCGACAGTCCATTTGTCTTGCCGCCCGACATGCCGCGGTATTTGGGCGATATTGCCATTTCGTGGCCGCATGTGGTTGCACAAGCCGCAGAATACGGACATTCGCAGGAACGCGAATTAGCGTTCTTGACGGTCCACGGTGTCCTCCATTTGCTCGGCTATGATCACGAACGCGGCCCCGCAGATGATCAAGCCATGCGCGACATCCAAGATGTAATCATGGCACTATTGGAGCTCCCGCGTGACTAATCAGCGGCAGACCCGAGATCGCTGGGCGACACCGTCTTTTTGGCGTTCGCTGATGCATGCCTTTGCCGGTTTGCGAGCAGCGGCGCGCACCGAACGCAATCTGCGCATTCATGCGCTCGCCACCCTCTGTGTGGTGCTGTGTGCTGCTTGGGTAGACGTTTCGCTGACGCGCTGGGCGATATTGGTACTGACCATTGGACTAGTCATCTGTGCCGAACTGGTCAATAGTGCAATCGAACGCTTGGTCGATTTGGTGCAGCCGGAGTACCACCCCCTTGCTGGCGAAGTCAAAGACGTTGCAGCAGCTGCGGTCGTTGTCACTGCCATGACTGCCGTCGTGGTTGCAGGCGTGATATTGTTGCCTGCCCTGGTAGAAAAGATAGCCGGATGAAGATTCTCGTCTTGACGCCGTATGCACCATGGCCCGCCTATGGTGGTGGCGCAATGCGCATCGCGCAGTTGCTCCGTGGTTTGGCACAAAAACATACAGTCACGGGTTTGTCTTTCGTGCCCGACGACGAGACAGCGGCAGGATTGACAACGGAGTTCCCCAAAATTACCTGGTATACCGTCATTGGTCCTGCGGTACGCACGACGTGGCAACGCGGATTCGACACACTGTTTCACCCCTGGCCTGATATGGCGTTACGCAATCACGACCATCGGTATTACGTGCGTCTACATGAGTTGTGTGCCGCCACCGAATACGATGTCGTCATCGGCTTTAGTATCGAAATGGTGCCATACCTGGGCATTGCACAGAGCTATGGGTATGCAACGCATTTCGATACCTTTAATGCAGAATATGTCATTCAAAAACGGGCATTTTTCACCGATATTCGCACCCCACAGCGCTGGCATGCGGCACTCTACTCCCTGTTGCAGTGGTACAAGCTTGCACGGTACGAAAAACGCACGATGCGCGCGGTACATGGCGTCTCTGTGGTGTCGCACGGTGATGCAACGATGCTCCAGCAGTTCGCTCCGAATACACCGGTGGCTGTCGTGCCGAACGGTGTCGATACGCAGTATTTTGCACCTGAGGCGGTACCTGTACAACCTACTGCGGTGCCGACCATTGTGTTTAGTGGCACGCTCGATTACCGTGCAAATGTTGATGCAGTGGTATGGTTTGCGCGCGATGTGTTGCCGCTGATCCGAGCCTCAGTACCCGCTGTTGCCTTCGTCGTGGTGGGTCGACGACCGACGGCCGCACTCCAGGCACTCGCGACGAGTGGAGTTTTGACCTTGACGGGTGAAGTTGTCGATACGCGTCCGGCGTTATCGAGTGCTGCAGTCTACGTCGTTCCGATGCGCATCGGGGGCGGCGTACGACTCAAAGTGCTCGAAGCGATGGCGCTGACCCTTCCTATCGTCAGTACTTCGATGGGTGCGGAAGGAATCGATCACATCCCGACCGACGCCCTCGTCGTTGCCGATACACCAGAAGCATTTGCATCAGCGGTGTGTGTTGCGTTAGAGAAGGCACAACCGAACGTGTCGGCACGCAGTTTTGTGCAACGTGCCTATGATTGGAAGGTCATTGTGCCGCGTTTTCTCGAGGCTATTCAGACCACCATACGACACGCTGCAGAGGCCTAAAGAGTCACTCCGCGTGCCTCCCACCGGGATACAAAGGAACGGCATGAACGAACAGCGCGCGCAAATGCTCGAACGAATCAACGAAGACGAAGGCCTTGTTGGTGATCTCGGCGGTGACGCAGCATCAGCACTGCGCACGTGGGCTGTCGACCAGGCGGCACGCGACGCATCATCGACCGTATACGACGACCGTACGGTAGCGCAGCGCATCAGCATGATTCGTACGGTAGCACGTACGGCAGCAGAACGTGCACTCCGTGACGGCATTGACCCGGTGGTCGAAGCACAACGCCAATATGCGGTCCTTAGTGCGGCCCCTGACACCACCATGGCAATTCGGACGGGTCCGTTGCGGCCTGCACGACCCGTTGTGCAACCTCGCCGGTGGTGGCAGCGACTCTTGTTTTGGCGGTCCAAATGAGCAAACGACGTCGGCCGATTGATTGGCGTACGCTCGCCATCCTGTTGATTCTCGTGCTGTGCGTCGCACTCTACGATGCGTACACACAGCCTGTTGTGGAAGCGCCCGTAACCGTCAGCGACCCCACCCAAACGACGGAACCGGCCGTACCCCCGACACCAGCCCCGACGCAACCCGATACCCTAGATGTCTACATGACTACCAGTGCGCTCGTGTATCCGGACATCCCCGCTGAGCGTGTTGCACCTGCGCTCTACACGGCGTTTTTGGCGGATATTGATGCCGCTACCACCAGCATCGACATTGCGGTTTTTGATATTGATCTGCCCGAGCTGGGTCAGGCGTTGGTGCGTGCTGCCAAGCGTGGTGTGGCGGTGCGGGTCGCATATGATGACGAAAATCTGACGGACGCGCGCGTTGCAAAGCTGATCGGCTCGTTGCAAGATGCACAGGTCACGGTGCGAAGCGATCAACGCGAACCGTTCATGCACCAAAAAACTGCCGTCATCGACGGCCGGATTGTATGGACCGGGTCATGGAACATGACCATGAATGACACGTACCGCAATAACAACAACATGGTGCGTATCGTATCGCCACAGATGGCCGCTGGGTACACGGTCGAAGCCGATCAGCTCATGGCCGGAATGTTTGGGGTGCATAAAGCTAGTAACGCACCACATCCCGTGGTGACAATTGGCAAACGACGCGTGCAGTATGCGTTTTCTCCGGTTGATGGGATTAATCAACAGATTGTGAACCTGATTGATGCTGCAACAACGCGGATTACCTTCATGGCTTTTTCGTATACCGATCCGGCTATCTCCAGCGCGATGATCCGTGCCCACAAGCGCGGAGTCGTCGTAGCGGGCGTCATGGAAAAGCAAAACATCCGCGGTACCGGTTCGGTGTTTGAAAAGCTCCAGACTGCGAATGTCGATATCATCGCAGACGGCAATTGTTACATCATGCATCACAAAACGATTGTTATCGATGACGACACAGTGATTACGGGCTCGTATAACTTCACCAAAAGTGCCGAGAAGAGCAATGACGAAAACGCAATCGTCATCAATGACCCCGATACCGCACGGATCTACCTGGCTGAATATGACCTGGTGCGGACAAATGCCGATACCCCGACTGCTTGTGATTCGTAGCATCTGCGTTGTGTGACAACGTGTAAGGAAGGGATACTCATGTCGCGTCTGAGTCAGATTATGGCAGTGCTCGTGGTGGGGATGGCCGTGCTTGCGGTTTCACTGGGGCAGTCTTCGGCGTTAATCATGGGCGTATTCCAAGGTGTGACCGAGTTTTTGCCCATCTCGTCATCAGCACATCTCATTGTGATTCCTTGGCTTTTTGCCTGGAAAGACCCGTTGCTCCATTCGCTGACGTTCGATGTCGGCCTGCATGTCGGGACATTGGGAGCAGTGCTGGTCTATTTTTGGGGTGACTGGATGTTGCTCCTCCGTTCCGTCCCAGGTCTGTTGCGTACGCCACACGCACCAGGAAGCCGACTCCTCGTGGCGGTCATTATCGGGACCGTACCAGCAGCGGTCGTCGGTGTCTTGTTCCAGGATGTCGTCGAAGCTGCGTTGCGCCACCCCGTCCAAATCGCACTTGTCCTCGCCGTCATGGGTATGGTCATCGCCTATGCAGATCGTATCGGCAAAACCGAGCGCGTGCTCGAAGAAATTACGTGGCGCGACGCCTTGGCCATCGGGTTGGCCCAAGCCTGTGCGCTGGTCCCTGGGGTGTCGCGCTCGGGTTCGACCATGAGCGCAGGCCGTGTATTGGGGTATGATCGCGCTGCTGCGGCACGCTTTGCGTTTTTGCTAAGTATGCCGATTACGCTTGCTGCGGTCCTCGTCAAAATGGACGATTTGCTCACCGTCCCGCAAAATGAACAACTGACCCTGGTAATCGGGGTGATTACTGCTGCCGTGGTGGGGATGTTTGTTATTGATGTGCTGTTGCGTGTGATCCGTCGCATTGGGATGATGTGGTTTGCCTATTACCGCTGGGTGGTGGCAATCATCATTTTGGTGGTGTGGTTTGTCCGTGGTTAACCCCCCGAGGGGCGTGCTATACTTCGATATCACGTAGGTTGAATGGGTGATTCACATGCACGAACGATATGCTGCAGCGGCAATCCGCCAGCGTCTCCAAGCGATAGGCCTGACTGGGACACAACTCGATGCGGCCGTCGCTGCGGTACGTGAGGGTGTTGATCCAGACGATGAACGAATCGTCGTGACGGGTATCGGAGTGGCAGCGCCGCTCGGTGTCGGCGTCCCGACATTTTGGAGCAACATGCTCGCCGGCAAAAGTGGCGTCGGCCCCTGCACGCTGTATGACATTGGTGATGCGCCCGTGCGCATCGCCGCCCAGGTCCCTGACTTTGACCCCAAGTTGTACATGGACGCCAAAGAGGCACGGCGCATCTCACGCGCGAGTCAATTCGCCGTCGCCGCAGCCCGCGAAGCAGTCGCCGACGCAGGATTGGTCATCGACGACAGCAATCGTGAACGCATCGGTGCCATGATTGCCGACGGGTCTTCGAGTGCCATCGATACCGAACAAGCGGTCGAGACCATCATTACCCGTGGTTCTGCCAAAGTGAATCCGTTTTACATAACGCTTTCTTTGCCCAATATGCCCTCCTGCCAGGTGTCCATTCAACTCGGCCTGACCGGCTACAACACGACGATCGCGACGGCGTGTGCTGCCAGCACGCAGTCCATCGGCGAGGCAGCCAATGTGTTGTTGCGTGGCGATGCCGATGTGATTTTGGCCGGTGGCTCCGAAGCCCCCATTGCCCGGTTGTCCTTGGCCAGCTTTGGTGCGGCCCGTGCACTCTCGTCACGGAATGACGACCCGCAGGCCGCGTCACGGCCGTTTGATGTCGATCGCGATGGGTTTGTGATTGGTGAAGGCGCTGGTGTGTTGGTCATGGAGCGTCTCAGTCACGCCAAACGGCGCAATGCGCGTATCATTGCCGAGGTCATCGGATACGGCACCACCAGTGATGCCTATCACGTGACATCGCCACATCCCGAGGGCCGCGGGGCTGCCCGGGCAATGCAGATGGCGCTCCAGAGTGCGGGGATCGGTATCGAAGCCGTTGACCACATCAACGCCCATGCCACGAGTACGCACGTGGGGGATATCGTCGAGACATTAGCCATCAAAACAGTCTTCGGCGACCGCGCCTACCAGATACCCATTACCGCTTCTAAATCAATGATTGGGCATCTGACGGCTGCCGCTGGCGCTGTCGAAGCAGTCGCTACGTTGCTCACCTTGCGCGATCAAATCATTCCACCTACGATCAATCTGACCAATCCAGATCCACAGTGTGACCTCGACTATGTGCCCAACGTGGCACGCAAAGCGAACCTGCGGGTCGCACTCAATAATTCCTTTGGGTTTGGTGGCATCAACGCCGTTGTCGCCTTCCGGCGCTGGGAGTCCTAGATGTCGGCCGGGGTGCCACATTGGGGGTTGGTCGGGCATGCCTGGGCAGTGGATTTTCTGCAACGGGCGATTATCAGCGGTCATCAGTCGCATGCCTACCTCGTCTCGGGACCGCGGCATGTCGGCAAAGCGTTGCTGGCATTGCGACTCGCCCAAGCCCTCAACTGCGAATCACAGACAGCCGACCCCTGTGGCACCTGCCGAACCTGCCGGCGCATCGAAAAGAACAACTATCCCGACGTCCGTATCGCCAGCCTGGCGACCCAAGCAGCGGCCGCCAAAGCCGATGAAGCTGCCCGCCAGCGTGATGTGCGTATCGACACGGTACGCACCTGGCTGGCAGACATCAACCTGCGGCCCTACGAAGGGAAGCGCCGTGTCTTCATCCTCGACGATGTCGAACGCCTGACCGATGGCGCTGCCAACGCGATGCTCAAAGTGCTCGAAGAACCGCCCCCCTACGCGACAATCATCCTGCTGGCGCATACGGCCGGTGATGTGATGGCTACCATCGTGTCGCGTTGCCAGCGCATCAAACTGCGCCCGGTCGAGCGGACCGACATCCGTGATTGGCTCGTTGCTCAATCCTATGACGCAGCGGATGCCGAACGGTGTGCTGCCTGGTCGGATGGGTTGCCTGGTCTGGCACTTGCCTATGCAACGAATCCTGCAGATTCCGAGGCGATCCGACAGCAGCTCGATGAGCTCATCGGCTTGTCGCAGTTGTCGTTCACTGAGTGTGTCAAGTGGGTCGAAGAACGTAACAAAGCCTTCCGCGGCGGCGAACAGAACGACATCTATGCCATGTTGACCCTCTGGCAACGCTGGTGGCGCGATGTGCTGGTGACGGCAGCGGGGACACCTAGCCAACTCACCTGGATCGATCGGCAGACAGATCTGGTCCGTGTGGCGCGTGGGACTGGCGTCGAAGCAGCAGCACAATTCCTCCAGGTCCTGGCGCTTGCGACCAAACAACTGCGCGAAAACGCCAATCCACAACTCGTACTCGAGCACGTTGTGTTGCAGATTCCTGATCGCCGATGACCGCGTATTAACGCGTCTGTCTGCTATACTATGCACATTCACACACACACATAGTTTTTGCGGAGGTGTCCGTGACAAAAGCATCTGCTGTTGTCCTCGATCGCGTGACCAAACGCTTTGGCAATGTGACCGCCGTCGATGCGATATCGGTCGATATCCGCGATGGTGAATTTTTTTCGATGCTTGGCGCATCGGGCTGTGGCAAAACCACGACGCTGCGCATGATAGCGGGATTTGAATTCCCCACCGAAGGGGTGATTTCGCTTGGGGGTGTGCAGGTCGAACGGATTCCGGCGCATCAGCGCAATGTGAACACCGTGTTTCAATCGTATGCGCTTTTTCCCCACATGACCGTCAACGAAAACATCGCGTTCGGTCTGCAGATGCAAAAAATCAACAAGAGCGACATCACCACACGTGTCGCCGAAGCCCTGGCGATGGTGCAGCTCAGCGGCTATGGCGAACGCCGACCCAAGCAATTGTCTGGCGGTCAGCAACAACGTGTCGCGCTGGCTCGGGCCCTTGTCAATCATCCCAAAGTGCTCCTCCTCGATGAACCGCTGGGTGCACTCGATCTCAAATTGCGCAAAGAGATGCAAATCGAACTCAAACGATTGCAACAAGAGGTCGGCATCACATTTATCTATGTCACCCACGACCAAGAAGAAGCACTCACCATGAGTGATCGCATTGCGGTCATGTCTGCTGGCAAAATGCTCCAAATCGGTTCACCGACCGAGATCTATGAACGACCGGCGACGCGCTATGTGGCTGATTTCATTGGCGAAGCGAACTTCCTCGATGGCCAGGTCAGTGCCCGTGACGGGAGTTATAGCGTGGTAACCCTCGATAACGGGGTCGCCTTGCCGGGTATCGCACAGCAGACCGTCACTGACGGCCAAACCGTGACGATTGCCATCCGCCCCGAGAAGCTCCGTCTCACCGTCCAACCCACCGACCAGCTCCTCTGCTTGCCTGCCACGGTCGAACGCGTGCTGTACATCGGAAGCGATACTCGACTGACGGTGACACTCGATAACGGTGCCCACCTTGATGTGTGGGAACAAAACAACCGCTCGACCCTCGATCGTGACGCCTATTGGCAAAAAGGCGAACTGGGCTTTGTGTGGTGGAACCCCGATAACGCGCTGATTTTGCCGGCTGAGTAGAAGGAGGGAATCATGTCGATGGTGCCCTCGGTCGAACTCCCCCCCGGGCAACGCCAATCGCGGACGCGCACCCTGCTTGGTCTGCTGACCCCTGGTGTGCTCTGGCTGGTGCTCTTTTTTGTCCTGCCATTGCTGATCGTGGTGGTGTACAGTTTTGCAACCAATAGTCCGACTGGCAAAGTGGTCTGGCAGTTTAGTCTGGATAGCTACCGGGTCTTGTGGGGCAAAGAACTTTTTTATAATGCCTATATCCGCTCGTTGGTTATCGGTATCGAGGTGACATTGGCGTGTGCCCTGATTGGATATCCGCTGGCACTCCACATGGTCCAAGCACCGCCCGCGCGCAGGACGGTGTTGCTCTTTTTGATTCTCATCCCGTTTTGGACGAACTTTTTGGTACGTACCTATGCCTGGATGCTCCTCCTCAGCAACAATGGCATCATCAACAGCATGCTGGTTGCCTTGGGGTTTGCCAAACAGCTCCTCTACCCCAGTGAAGGAGCAGTGCTGCTTGGTCTTGTATACGGAAATCTCCCCTTCATGGTGCTCCCCTTGTATGCATCGTTGGCACGCTTTGACTTTACGTTGATGGAAGCAGGCAGTGATTTGGGTGCCACCGTGGTGCAGCGTTTTCTGCGTATTATGTTGCCATTGACTGCCCCGGGGCTGGTCGCTGGCTCGGTGCTGGTGTTTATCCCCACCGTCGGACAGTTCGTGGTGTCGGACTTGCTGGGCGGCGCCAAGGTCGATATGTTGGGCAACTTGTTACAACGGTTGTTCACCAAATCGAACCCGCCCAACTGGCCCCTCGGCTCTGCATTGGCACTCGTCTTTATGGCGTTGTTGACGGTGGTGGTGCTGATTTACTTCCGTTCAACCACGGAGGAGGACCGATGATCGACACACCACGTCCGGCTCATACACCGCCACAGCAATCGTCGCTGGGGACGCGGTTGTTGTCGCTCCATGCCTGGAGCACGTACGTTTTTCTGTATGCGCCGATTGTGCTGTTGGTGGTTTTTTCGTTCACCAAAGACACCTTTGGTGTGCGCTGGACCGGTTTTACCCTCGACTGGTATGTGAAGTTGTTTCATGACCAGCGCATGATGACCGCCGCACTCAACACGCTCTGGGTTGCTGCTGTGGCAACGGTCTTATCGACCATCTGCGGCACGCTGTTGGCACTTGCAATGGAGCGCTACCGCTTCCGCGGACGGGCGGGGCTCGATGCATTGTTGTACATGCCCATCGTCATCCCCGAGATTGTGATGGCATTGGCGTTGCTGGCGTTTTTCTCGTTTTCGTTCGGCATCGTTGAATCATTGACTGGCGTCACATTGCGCATGAACATCTGGACGGTCATCGTCTCGCACGTTGCGTTTTGTATCTCGTTTGTGACGGTGGTGGTACGGGCCAGCCTCAAGGGCTTCGATGTCCGCCTCGAGGAAGCCGCCGCCGATTTGGGTGCCGACCCGCGGACGATATTCTGGCGGGTCACGTTGCCGTTGATCCTCCCGGGTGTCATCGGTGGTGCATTGTTGGCGTTTACCTTGTCGCTGGATGACTTCATCATCAGCTTTTTCACCATCGGACCGGGTACCAATCTGCTCCCCATCGAAGTCTATGGTCGCGTCAAACGGGCAATTACGCCATCGATCAACGCGATTTCGACGATAATGTTAGTCGTATCGATGCTCTTGGTCTTTCTGTCGCAGTTCATGCAACGGCGCGCCGACGAACGATAAGCAGACCACCATTAGAAGGGAATCTCATGAAGACATTGTTCCGCCTTATGCTTGGTGTGCTCGTCTTGGCCACCATCAGTGCCTGTGCAGCAGCACCCACTGCCGAAGCGCCCGCTGCCGAAGCACCAGCAACGGATGCTGCCGCTCCTGCCGGGCCGGCCTTCGACCCTGCCGTCGACAAGACCAAACTCGCCAAAGAAATCCACTTCCTCAATTGGACAGACTATTTGGCTCCCGAGATTTTGACCAACTTCGAGGCAACCTACGGCGTCAAAGTCATCGTCGACAACTTCGATGCCAACGAAGACATGATTGCCAAGGTGCGTGCGGGTGGTTCGGGCTATGACCTCGTCACCCCATCGGACTACGCCGTCCAGACGATGGCCACCGAAGGGCTCCTCCAACCGCTGGACAAAACCCTGCTGACCAATGCAGTCCACGTCGAGCCGACGTTGCTCAACAAATACTTCGACGAAGGCAACGTCTATTCACTGCCCTACATGTATGGGATTACCGGGATTGCCTACAACAAACAGACCTTCCCGACTGCACCAGATAGCTGGGCGACGGTGTTTGACCTCGCAACCCTGGAGCAGTACAAAGGCCAGTTCAGCATGCTGGACGACGAGCGTGAAGTCCCCGGCGCGGCCCTCAAGTACTTCGGCTATTCACTGAACGAGACCAGCCCCGAAGCCGTTGCCAAAGTACAGGAACTGCTCATCGCCCAAAAGCCATTTTTGGCCAGTTACAACAGTAGCGACGTGAATCGCAAACTCTCGAGCGGCGAGTACCTCTTTGCCCATGCCTGGAGTGGTCAAGCCATGCAGGCACGCAATGGCTTGGGTGACGAGTTCTCGGGCAATCCCGACATCGGCTTCGTCATCCCCAAAGAAGGCGGCATGATCTGGATGGACAACATGGTCGTCCTGAAGGAATCACCCAACGCCTACACCGTGCATGTGTTCATGAACTACCTGCTCGACCCGACGGTAGCTGCCCTCAACACCGAGTACATCGGCTATCTGACGCCCAACAAAGACGCCATCCCATTGCTCGATCCGACCATCAGTGCCCTCTATGCCGAAGGCTTTTCGCCCGATGCAGAGGTCATGAAGCGCCTCGAGTGGGCCATCCGCAATGAGTCGACGGCCGTCTTCTCGGATGTCTGGACCGCGGTCAAGGGCGAGTAGTTCCTTTTTTTGGTGAAAAGGCGGAGGGCTGTACGAGCCCTCCGCTTTTGTATTGTGTACACGCCGTGTACACGTCCACGGTACGGGGCATCAGGTATGCTGTGGACAAGATTGATAGAGGGAGTCACAGAACATGCTCGCACCACACACCACGCTCGGTCCCATTGCATTGCGGGTGCACAATATCGACCGCATGTATGCTTTTTATACGCAAGCACTCCAGTTCCG
The DNA here is from genome assembly GCA_046051665.1 of Chloroflexota bacterium. Lineage (GTDB taxonomy): Bacteria > Chloroflexota > Chloroflexia > Chloroflexales > Roseiflexaceae > UBA965. Next base: position 21,989 of record JBJONV010000032.1, on the reverse strand, counting down.
CCTGCACGACAAGCTCGAGAACGGCACCGTCGTGATGGGCGCGGACGACGAGGTGCTGGTGTACCTCATCCCCGATCCCGAGGCCAAGCCCGAGCCGCGTGCCGCTGGTTTGTACCATGTGGCCTATCGCTACCCGAGCCGGGCAGCGCTGGGTGCCATCCTCAAGCACTATGTCTCGTTGGGGCTCAAACTCGAAGGTGCATCCGACCATGGCGTCAGCGAAGCGCTGTACCTCAGCGACGTCGAAGGCAACGGCATAGAGCTGTACCACGATCGCCCGCAGGACGCATGGCCCAAAGATGCCAAGGGTGGGCTGGCAATGGTGACCGACCGCATCGACCTGCAGGCGTTGTTGCGGGACGCTGGCGACCCCGAGTTGCCGGTGATTGGCCACGTCCATCTGCACGTCGCCAAATTGGGCCAGAGCCGGTCGTTCTATGTGGATTTGATTGGGTTTGATTTGATGCAGGAATTCGGCTTGTCGGCAGAGTTCGTGTCGGTGAATGGCTACCATCACCATCTGGGCTACAACATCTGGCGTGGGGCCAATGTACCGGCACCGACGTTGCATGCCACCGGTTTGGTGTGGTGGACTCTGCGCCTGCCGACGAGTGCCGATGTCGATGCCGTCGCGGCACGGCTGACTGCGGCGAATTACCCATTCACCCTCGAGGATGCGGTGTTGCTGGTGCGTGATCCGGCCGGCAATCAGGTAGGGATTGTGGTTTCGCCATAGACCCACGGCATGCCGTGGGTCTATGGCGAAACACGCCGTGGGGCTACTGCATGCCGTTCACGAGTGTTATTGAGATGGCACGACTCGCAGCTGCCCCCGTCAACATCGCACTGATACCTGATATCTACACACTGATATCTTTGCCAGTGTCTCCGCGTGTTCGTCCCTTTTGATCCAATTGACGGGCGACGCATGCGTCGCCCCTGTGATCTGTTCCGTGCTACAGTAGCTTCGTTCATAAATGCACAGGTTTGGCTGTGTAGGATGGAGACGAACGTGACACTCCCGCTCACAAACATCCGCGTCCTTGATATGACCCGCGCCTTGACCGGTCCTTACTGTACCCAGATGCTGGGCGATATGGGGGCCGATATCATCAAGGTCGAACAACCCAACGTCGGCGATAATTCGCGCGCCTGGGGGCCACCGTTTGTCAATGGCGAGAGCACGTACTTCATGAGCATCAACCGCAACAAGCGCAGTCTGACGCTGGATTTGCGCCATCCCGATGCAGCCACCATCATGCGCGAACTGATTGCGCAGTCTGATGTGGTTATCGAAAACTTCGTACCCGGCCAAATGACCAAATACGGCTTCGATTATGCCGCCTGCAAAACCATCAAGCCCGATATTGTGTATTGCTCCATCTCGGGGTTTGGCCAAATCGGCCCCGATCATCACCGCGCCGCCTACGACCAAGTCATCCAAGGCCTCGGTGGCGTGATGAGCGTGACGGGCTACCCGGACGGTGACCCGATGCGGGTGGGGATTGCCTTATCGGACATCATCAGTGGCCTCAACGCTGCCTACGCCATCATGGTGGCGGTCTATCATCGGCAGATGACGGGCGTCGGCCAAAATATCGATACGTCGCTGTTGTCTGGCCAGCTGGCCATGATGTCGTACCACGCCGCAGCCTACTTGGCTACCCAGCATGTCCCGCAACGTACGGGGAATCACAATCCCGAGATTGCGCCGTACGGCGTCTTCCAGGCCAAAGACGGCTGGTTCAATCTGGCAGTAGGTACCAATGCACTCTGGCAAAAGTTCGCCATTGCACTGCATGCACCGCAGCTGCTGAGTGATCCGCGGTTTGCGACCAATGGACTACGTTCGGAGCACTACGATGACCTGAAGGCAGCACTCGGTGCCATTTTTTCTACCTACACCGTACGCCAGCTCGAGGATATCTTGTTGCCGGCGGGTATTCCGATCGGCGAAATCCACGACATGGGTTCGGTCTTTGCAGACCCACAGGTCAATGCGATGCACCAAGTGCTGATCATTCCGCATCCCAAGGCAGGCGACCTGCGCGTCGTCGGCGCACCGTACGTGTTCTCCGAAACCCCCGCAACAGTACGCCATCATCCGCCGCTCCTCGGTGAACACACGGACGAAATTCTTGCCCAGGTTGGTTTTACCGCAGACCAGATCGCGGCATTCCGGGCATCGGGAGCGTTGGGGTGATATACGGCACCTCATAGCGGCAAATAGCCATTTTCAACTGTGTTTAACGACCACATTTGTGGTCGTTTATTTTTGTATTATTTGACAAAAGTAAGGAGGTCACGATGAAGCGTTGGGTGTGGGTTGGATTGGTTGTCGGTGTGTTGGTCATTTCAATCGGAAGTGCTGCGTCATTTTGGGTAGAAAACGCCCCCGCAATTGCCTTTGTACAAGCACATCCAGAGGTCCCATTTGATGCATACGCGAAATCAGGCTCTGCAGGCGAGATGCGCGAGCTGATCCGACATGAACGTGCCAATCAAGGGCTCTTCAGTTCCGTCCTCGCACACGAAGCATCCATTGACGTTGTAGATCGCGCGATAGAGCGTGCGTTTTATCATATCAGCGCGTATGACGATGAGGTGGGCATCGAAGCGGCGTGTGTGTACGACGGCTTGCCTTGCGTAGCGTACCGGATGGAACTCGCCAGTATACGCAACGAACCCCAAAAACAACGTGACAATTGGTTGTCGGTCTGGGTCGGCACAGAACATCCCGAGCCACTGATTATGACCGATCTGGATCAGTTGCTATTGGATTGTGCCCTATCGCCGACTGCCGATTTGAGTGTGTGTATCGACGATACCGATCGCCTGATTCGTGCCGAAAGCAAATACACCGCAAGTATTGACGTCGCAATTGCCATGATTCGGTATGGTCTGCTCAAATCCATACAAGAGGGGACATACACATACGCTACATTCTCCGATGCAGTACATGCGCTCCACGCGGACCCGCTATTGGGTACGGCAATCTCGACAGATCGTGTACTGATTGAACGCTTCCGTGCATTGCCGAAGTCTACACAGATTGCCCTGGCAGCGGATGCAAAAGGAATGGCAGACGCGCTCACATTTGTGCGACAGCATCCCAACGTTGCTGCTTTGTTTCTTCGTGCTGCCCCGTAAGAAAACACCTGCCACACCAATGACTCCAATGAAAGCGCCAACCGGGTTTCCCCGAATTGGCGCTTCTTCTTTTGAAAACCGTTATCTCGGCAACAAGAGCGCATGGTACGCATGCCAAGGACTAAAACCAATGAACAACTAACTACTATCTATTCACTGATAACTGATAACTGATACCTATCAGACCGTGTGGTGCCCTTCTTCGGCATAGTATTCCTCGAAGACCGGCTTGCTGTAGCGCAAGATGGGGTTACGAGCAGCACGTACCTCGTCGACGCGGCGAATCACGGCTTTGGTGGGTGCTTGATGCAGGATTTCTTCGTCGGCCACTGCTTCGGCGGCGATGGTCCGCATGACCGCGATGAAGTCGTCCATGTTCTGCTTGCTCTCGGTTTCGGTCGGTTCGATCATCAGTGCCTCGGGCACGATGAGGGGGAAGTAGACGGTCGGCGGATGAATGCCGTAGTCGATGAGACGCTTGGCGATGTCGAGGGTATGGACGCCTGGTGCACCGACAATCTGTCCTTTGAGCACGGTTTCGTGCATGCAGAAGCGATCAACAGCGACCGGGTAGAGGTCCGACAATTTGGACTGGATGTAATTGGCATTGAGGACTGCGGTCTCGGACACAAGGCGCAAGCCCGCTGCCCCCAGCATCCGTATGTACGTCCATGCACGAATCAGCATGCCGAAATTGCCCCAGAAGGCTTTGACCTGGCCGATGCTCTTGGCCGGTGTGACCCATGCATACGTGTTGCCCGTTTTGCCGACCAATGGACCGGGCAAAAACTGTGCCAAGGCGGCGGTGCAGCCGACTGCACCCGAGCCAGGACCGCCCCCGCCGTGCGGGGTGGTGAAGGTTTTGTGCAGGTTGTAATGCATAAAGTCGAAGCCCACCGCGCCTGGTTTGACGATCCCCAAAATGGCATTGAAGTTCGCGCCATCGCCATACATTAAGCCGCCGGCGGCATGAACGAGGGCACAAATCTCGCGGATTTGCTCTTCGAACAAACCGACCGTATTAGGATTGGTCAACATCATCCCAGCGGTGCGCGGTGACAACTTACTCTTAAGGTCTTCCATGTCGACGTTGCCGCGTGCATCGGATTTGACCTCGACGACTTTGTATCCCACCATGGCTGCGGTGGCTGGGTTGGTGCCGTGGGCTGCATCGGGCACCAGGATTTCGGTGCGCTGGTCGTCACCACGGTCGGCATGATATGCCTTGAATACCAAGATGCCGGTCAGTTCACCCTGTGCACCAGCTGCTGGTTGCAACGAGACATCCGAAAATCCGGAAATCTCGCCCAGATCATGCTGGAGCTCGTACATCAAACGCAATGCGCCCTGCGAGAGCGCAGCAGACTGCAAGGGATGGACCGCTGCAAGCCCGGGAATGCGGGCAGCTTCTTCGTTGATTTTGGGGTTGTACTTCATGGTGCACGAACCCAGCGGGTACATGGTCGTGTCGATACACATGTTGCGTTGTGAGATGCGTGTGAAGTGGCGTATGACCTGTGTCTCGCTCAGTTCTGGCAACTCGTTGAGTTCGTCACTGCGGAGCAAATGTGCAGGCAGAGCGGTTTCGGGAACGTCACACGCAGGGAGGCTGACGCCGATGCGCCCTGGCGCGGCGAGTTCAAATATGGGTGGTTCAAATGTGCTCATAGGTCTTCCTCTTCTGTGGGATCGGTCGACTGGCGGATTGCATCACACCAGCGTTGGACAATAGAAAGGAGGCGTGCGGCTTCGTCTGGCTGTGCATGGTTGGCAGCATGGCCAGCGCGACTCAGGGTCCAGACAAGCCGTTCTGGCAGGAGTACTCGCTCCCGTAATTGATCAAATGGGCGCTGGCAGCGCTCGTCGTAGACTTCCCCATACCCCACGCGCAAGCCGAAGTATGCATCTGCCGCACACGCATCGGCCAACCGAACGTGGTCAGCGGCAGGACGGCCACCGTGCGCACTATTCCAGCCGGTGATGGTGGTGATGGTATAGTGCTGGCCGCTCCGTTCGATCCATATGTCATCAGGATGTATTGCGCCGTGGACCACATACGCCGGTGCTGGATCGTCGGTGTAGGTCGTAGTAATGATGCCCTGTAGCGCATCTGCACGCTGTTGATTGCAGAACCCTCCTGCAACTAAGCGCCGACATGCCTCGGTCACACGACTCTCGAGCAAAGCTCGTTGGCTCGGGACTCCTGGACCGGCCAACGCACCGTAGTGGACTGCTGGCACCTGGTGTATGTCTGCAACCAAATGCCCGAGTTGACGACCCAGTGCGTGGATGTGTGTCGGCGTCAATCGGTTGATCACCGAGCTGAGTTGCACACCGACTGGCGTGTCGACGATGACCGCAGGACGTGCGCTTACTTTGCCTGCAATATCTGCACCGCGAAGCACGGGGATTGCTTGCTTGCCGGTCAGAGCTTCGAGTGCGGTGACGACGGTACGCGCTTGCTGCGGGGTCCGGTACCACCAGACCGTCACATCACTACCGTCGGCTGTCTGCGCACGCACCCCATCCGGACTGAGCCGGGTAATGGTGTGTTCGGGAAGCAGCGTGGCTAGGATGTGGTGCGTCGGTGTGGTCATGCGAAATCCTATGCGAGTGCGCTCAGCTGCTGCACGAAGGTATCGATATCGGCTTTGCTGTTCATCTCGGTGGCTGCAACCAGCATGTGATTCTGTAGGTGTGGGTAATCCTGACCCAGATCGTAGCCGCCGATGATGCCCACGCTGGCGAGGCGCTCGTTGAGCTGATGCACCGGTTTGGGACATTTCACCACGAATTCGCGGAAGAAAGGCCCGTTGTCTATGACCTGATAGCCACGTGTCGCACCAATCTGCTTCGCCGCGTAGTGTGTGTTTTGGTAAGTCAAATTGGCGACTTGACGTAATCCTTGGCGCCCCATCAGTGACATATACACGGCAGCCGCCAACGCCATGAGTGCTTGATTGGTGCAAATATTGCTGGTTGCACGTTCGCGGCGAATGTCTTGCTCGCGGGCACGCAGGGTCATCACGTATGCCATGGCACCGTTGACATCGCGGGTCAATCCGACGATGCGGCCGGCGATTTTGTGGACGAACTGTTTGCGAGTGGCGAAAATCCCCAAGTACGGACCGCCGAAATTCAAGCCGATACCCAATGGTTGCCCTTCGGCGGTCGCGATGTCTGCGCCGTTTTCGAAGGGGGTCTGGAAGAGTGCCAGACCAATCGGGTCGAAGTGGTGCACCATAAGTGCACCTTTGGCATGGGCTGCCGCGGCAATAGGCTTGAGGTCGTGGAGTGTCCCAAAGAAGTCTGGGCTCTGGACCATCACCGCCGCCGTCTGATCGTCGATGTGGTTGATAACATCGCTCAGCGGGGCTGCCAGATTTTCGTCACCGATGACTTCGATACCGCTGCCGATCAGGAGCGTCCGGATTACACGGCGGTAATGCGGGTGGATGCTGGCGGTGATGACCACTTTGCGGCGGTTTTTGAGGACGTTGATCGCCATGACCGCTGCTTCGGCCATCGCCGTCGCCCCGTCATAATGAGATGCATTGGCGACATCCATGCCGGTCAGGGCACAGAGCAGGCTCTGGTATTCGAAGATCGCCTGGAGGGTTCCTTGGCTTACCTCGGGTTGGTATGGCGTATATGCCGTATAAAACTCGGAACGGCGCAGAATTTGATCGACGGCACTGGGCACAAAATGGTTGTACGCACCCGCGCCGAGAAACATGCTGTGGGTGTGTGCGCCGGCGTTCTGGTTCGCCATCGACGCGAGTTCGCGGCGCACTTCGGGCTCTGACAACGCACGACTCAAATCGAGGGTCGGAAAGCGAACATCGGACGGAATCGCTGCAAACAGTTCCGAAACGCTGTTGACGCCGATCGACGCCAACATCTCGCTCCGCTCTGCATCAGTAATCGATATGTAGTGTGACATCCAGAGCTACTCCTAGTGTTTGATCGAATCGACGAGCGCTGCGTATGCGGTTGCATCGAGGAGCGTACCTTTGCTCCCGTCGAGGCGGATCTTGATGAGCCAGCCTTTGCCGTATGGGTCGGTGTTGACCAATTCAGTACGTTCACTGACGGCAGCGTTGACTTCGGTCACCGTGCCGCCTGCAGGCAGGTAGAGCTCGGAGGAAGCCTTGACGGACTCGACCACGCCGAATTCGGCCCCGGCAGCAAACGTCGTACCCACAGCCGGCATATCGACATAGACAACGTCGCCGAGCGAGTCCTGCGCATAGTCAGTAATCCCGACCGTGGCATGATCACCCTCAATGAGGATCCATTCGTGTGACGACAGATACTGCAGGGTGTTCGGGGTTTTGAACGACATGTGATGCTCCTTCTGTGACTACTTTTTGTAGCGTGACTGATAAAACGGATATTTGACGACAACTGCGCGGACCGGTTTGTCGCGCACGATGATATCGAGTTCGGTGCCTTCGGTCGCTGAGGCACGATCCACCAGGGCAATACCGAGTGGTTTGCCGAGCGTCGGTGACGGCATCCCGGTGGTCACAACGCCAATCGCATGACCGTCGGTGTGATGAACCTGGTACCCTCCGCGGGCTATGCCCTTGCCGGTGACTTCGAATGCGACCAGTCTGCGGGTGTAGTTCGACTTCAAATCATTGAGTGCTGCAGCACCGACAAAATCGCCTTTATTGAGCTTGACAGCCCAGCCCAGGCGGGCTTCGTAGGGGTTGATGCTGTCGTCGAGTTCATGGCCATACAGGGCCAGACAGGGTTCGAAGCGCAGACTATCACGGGCACCGAGACCACACGGTTGGGCTCCGGCCGCCAGGAGGGCGCGCCACAATGCCGCTGCATGGGCGTTGCCGACAAACAGTTCAAACCCGTCTTCGCCGGTGTATCCGGTGCGCGCGACTATGAGCTCGATTCCGTTCCAATTGGCGGTGGTGACTCCATGGAAAACCAGATCGACGGCAACATTCCCAATCAAATTCGCCAAGACTCCTTCGGCTTGTGGTCCTTGTAATGCAATCAATCCGGTGTCATCGGATGCATTGCGCATGGTGACGCGCATCGTCCCGACGAACGGTTGCATCCAAGCCCAGTCTTTGGCGATGTTCGAGGCGTTTACCACCAACAGGTAGCGATTCTGCGCGATGTGGTAGACAAACAAATCATCCACGACGCCGCCGTCTGGTCGACACAACAACGCGTATCCCGCATGACCGAGCGGGAGTTGGCTGACATCAGCGGTCGTGACGTATTGGAGGAACGCCAGCGCATCTGGTCCTTCGACCCAAAACTCACCCATGTGACTCACATCAAAGATGCCCGCACGCTCGCGCACCGCGCGGTGTTCGTCGATGATGCCGGTGTACTGGACAGGCATGTCCCACCCGCCGAATTCGACCATCCGGGCATTCAGCGCAAGGTGCTCTGCATGGAGCACCGTCCGCATCAGAGGACTACTCATCAGGTGCTTCTCCTCAAAACAAAACATCCACACTCCGGTTGGAGGTGGAAGCATGGGGACTGCGTTTGTATCAAAAGACACAAAAAAACAGACGTCACATGCCCCGGCGTCATCGCTGACGCACGTTGCCTTGACTCTGTCCTGTGACCTGAGAGGTGCCCTGCGGGTGCAGGTTGCTCCGTCGGTGCCGTGAGGCTCTCCAGAGGGTCGTCAGACTACCGTTCGTGGGCCTGAGAGATTCTGTTCGAGGCGGCTGACTCGAACCTTGCTCCTTCGGCGACTGCGTTGGTTGGCAGTGCTCTTCGGTAGTCGTCATTCGACTTTAATTGAGGAGAGTATAGCATAGTTTGTCATCTTTTTGAGAAAACCAAGCGCTCGCTATCAGATACGGGTGTGCTACACTGTTCGCACATCGATTTTGTGATTGCGTCGCGTTGCGACGCAGGAATGGGAAGTACAACGCGTATGCATCCGTGGGAACAACGCGAAGCGGACCGACAATTACTCGAACTCACGACGCTCCAGACAATTCAAACCGCGCCTGGTTTTTCGGCACCATCACGGATTGTGCGCGAAGTCATCGAGATGCTGCTGTTTGTCTTCTTTCTCTTCTTTATGGTGCGCGGTGTCATGCAAAACTTCCTCATCGAAGGGATGAGCATGGAGCCTACACTCCACAACAACCAGTTCATATTGGTCAATAAGTTGGCCTATTTTCATTTTGACCTGAATGCTCCGGCACGCATCCTCGACCCAAATGTGCAGCCACACCATATATATCCGTTTGGCATCCCGCAGTACGGGCAAGTAGTCGTGTTCGAATATCCCAACGACCCCTCCAAGGATTACATCAAACGTGTCGTCGGTCGTCCTGGCGACGAAGTCGCGGTACGCGATGGGGTGGTATTTGTCAACGGGGTGCAATTGTTCGAGCCGTACCTGCAAGGTGCACCCACCTACTGTCAGATGATGGATGTCTGCGTGGATAAACCAGTGCTGGTCCCCGAAGGCACCGTCTTTGTGATGGGTGATAACCGCGAAAACAGCAGTGATTCGCGTGAATGGGGCGTGCTGTCGCTCGAACGGGTGATTGGTCAAGCGTGGGTATCGTATTGGCCGAATGACCAAATCGGCGTCATCGCGCAATTCAACCCCTTCGCCACTGCCCCCGTGGTCCCCGAACAAAAGTGAGCCATCCGATGCATGTTGCTATTAACGCCCACTTGTTGGCGCATACCAATAACTTCCGCCGTGCCGGGGTATCACACTACATCGAAGCATTACTCGAACACCTCGGTCACATCGATACCACCAACCCATATACCATCTTTACGACCAAAGGGGTCGATGGGAACTCACTCCACCTGCCCGTGAATTTTCGTGTGCAGCCAAGCCGATTCCATACGATTAATCCACGGGTGCGGATCCCATGGGAACAACTGCTCGCGCCGCTCTTACTGGCAAAAGATGGTGCAACGCTCTACCACGGGGTGTTGAATGTCATGCCGGTATTGGCAACCGTTCCCTCGGTAGTCACCATCCACGATATCAGTCCGATCCTTTTTCCGCAGACGTTTCGACGCATCAATCGGATGTACACCAAGTGGGCAATCCGCCGTTCTGCGAAACATGCCGCACAGTTGTTTACGGTATCAGAGCACGCCAAGAACGAAATCGTCGAGCACCTCGGTGTTGCCCCAGAACGGGTCACCGTTACCTACGATGCCTGTGATGCACGGTTTGCTCCGGCACCTACCGCAGAACTTACTGCGTTCCGGCAACGCAACAATCTCCCCGAACGGTACCTTTTTTATCTCGGCACGCTCGAACCACGCAAAAACATCCCACGCCTTATCGACGCCTATGCCCAAATCGCCAAAGAGACGGGAGTCCCACTGCTGATTGCTGGCGGCAAAGGTTGGTTGTACGAGCCCATTTTGGCACAGGCAGAGCGGCTGCAACTCGGTGACATGCTCCGTTTTGTGGGGTACGTACCCCAAGAAGAGCAGCATCTGTGGTACGGCGCCGCCACGGCGTTCGTCTTCCCATCACTCTATGAAGGCTTCGGAATGCCGCCACTCGAAGCGATGGCATGCGGGACGCCTGTTATCGCCAGTAATGCGAGTTGTCTCCCCGAAATCGTCGGTGACGCGGCGCAACAGGTTGACCCATACGATGTGGATGCAATCGCTGTAGCGATGCGCCGCGTCCTTTCCGATGCAGAGTTGCGTGCTGAAATGCGCACAAAGGGCATCGCCCAAGCAGCAAAATTCTCGTGGCTCGAGACCGCACAGCGTACGCATGCGGTATATCAAGCCGTTTCACGGCGTTGACATGCGTATGTTGTCGGGTATAATTGCAGTAGTGCTCGTACGATTGTTTCGGAGGACGTGATGCCACAACTCGGTGTAACAGAGCTCGTCATCATTTTGGTCATTGTCATTCTGTTGTTCGGCGCCAGCCGTATCACCGGAGTTGCTTCTTCATTGGGCGGTAGCATCAAAGCATTCCGTACGGCGATGAAGGACGATGAAGCCCCCAAGAAAGACGACGAAGCCAAATAACCTGGAAGTCAGGACGGCCCGGGGTCGTTAGGTACTGTGCCTTCATGCCAGCGCCGTTTGCGCTGGCATTTTTATCGGATATGGGTGGTATGACGGCAGACTATTTTGATCAGGCAACGGTGTATCTCCATGCAGGCACCGGCGGCGATGGTATGGCTACGATGCGCCGCGAGAAGTTTGTGCCGCGTGGTGGTCCCGATGGCGGCGACGGTGGTCGTGGTGGCCATGTTTACTTGCAGGCAGACGCATCTATTAACACGTTGCTGCAATTCCGCGAAAAGGTCCGCTTCGAAGCGACCAATGGCAGCAATGGTGGAACCGCCCGGCGTCACGGCGCTGATGGTCACGATGTCGTCATCAAAGTACCACTCGGTACGCAAGTCCATGCGACCATTGACGGTGTCGCCTACACGGTTGACCTGATCGCCCAGGGTCAGCGCTTGCTCGCCGCACGTGGCGGCAAGGGCGGACTGGGGAACCTGCACTTCACGACAGCGACCCAACAAGCCCCCCGTATTGCAGAACTCGGCGAACCAGGCCAAAAGCTTGAAATAAAACTCGAACTCAAACTCTTGGCGGATGTCGGGCTCGTGGGATTCCCTAATGCCGGTAAATCGTCGCTTATCGCTGCGGTGAGCGCCGCTCGTCCCAAGATTGCCTCGTACCCCTTCACGACGCTCCAACCTAACCTTGGCGTGGTTGCCTATGGTGACGATACCTTCGTCATTGCAGACATTCCAGGTCTGGTCGAAGGAGCACACCGTGGCGTTGGCTTAGGGCACAGTTTTCTGCGGCACATCGAGCGGACGCGCGTGCTGTTGCACGTGGTTGATATAGCGGCGGTCGATACGCGTGATCCGTGGGAGGACTACCTGCGCATCAACGACGAACTTATCCGCTACCGCCCGGAACTTGCACAACGGCCACAGATTATCGTGCTCAATAAATCCGATTTGCCCGATGCCGAGATATTTTTGGCGGAATACCTTGAGCGCTTCAAAGCAGAAGGCCGCCCGGTATACGTCGTTTCTGCGGCTGCCCGGACAGGGCTCGAACCCCTCGTCCGCGAAATCGTGGCCATCATGGCGACCCAGCCGGTATTGGTCGACCGCACGCCGCGCAACGAAGTGCTCGAGTGGCCAATCCCAGTCCAAGATGAGTTCAAGTTCACGATCGAGCGTACTCGACACGGCTATCGCGTCCACGGCCGCCGTATCGAACGTCTGGTATCGATGACGAATTTTGCACAGTCTGAGTCTTTGGCTCGCTTGCAGCGTGTCTTTGAAGCGACCGGTATCTCGGCAGAACTCATCCAAAACGGCATTGAGATAGGTCAGACCGTCTATGTCGAAAAAGCAGCACTCACCTGGACCGAAGAGTTTGTCCCCTAGCTCCCGCTCTGATGACAGAGGACGACCGTGACAAACACGACCCCACTCAGGAATCCACAAAAACGCCTCTTCGACGAAGCGTCTTGGTTTGCAATGTTTTTGCTCGACAGTCTGGTCATTCTGATCAGCGTCGGCATGGCGTATGCAGTCCGTTACTTGGTGGTCTGGCCTGGGTGGGTCGGCGATTTTGTCCGGGCGGTGCCGGCTGAGTTCTACGTCCAGTGGAATGCGTTTTTGCCGATTGGTCTGCTCCTGCTGCTGCTCATCCAGGTGCAATTCACCATTCGTGGGATGTACCGTCTACCGGCCAATGCGGGCTTGACGGCACATCTGCGGATTATCTTCAACAGTACGACGACTGCTGCCGCTATTTTGGTGGTGGTCGTTTTTTCATACCGACCACTCTACTTCTCGCGCTTAGTCATCGCCCTCGCATTTGCGTTTGTGATTTTGCTGCTGAGTTTAGTCCGTGTCGCTTTAGTGCTGGTGCGGCGCTTGCGCTGGTCGCGCGGGATCGGCCGTGAACGCTACCTTATCGTCGGCGGTGGCGATGTCAGCCATGCACTGATGACCGGGATTGTGGCTCGGCCACACCTCGGCTACGCCCTGGTGGGGTTTGTGGCGAATCGCTCCGAAGAAGACGTGAGTGATGATGGTGCACAACCGCTCCACTTCCATTATCTCGGCGGTGTCGAAAAGTTACGTGATTTATTGGCGACCTATGCGGTCGATCAGGTCATCATTGCGCTTCCGTTTAATGAGCAGCATCTTTTGCCGGGGGTCGTCGAAGCATGCCGACAGACCAAAGTCGATTTTCGGCTCGTGCCCGATCTGCTCGAATTGAGCTTTGATCGGGTCGATATCGGGGAGTTCGATGGCTTGCCGTTGATCGGGCTGCGTGAAGTATCGATCCAAGGTATCAACCTTGTCCTCAAGCGTGCCAGTGATATTGCTTTTACGCTCCTCGTGAGTCCACTCGTGTTGGCTGCATCTGCGGTCATCGCCATCGCAGTCAAACTCGACTCACCGGGTCCTATTTTGTTCACCCAGAAGCGAGTCGGCACCAATGGACGGCACTTCACCATGTACAAGTTCCGTACGATGGTGGTGAACGCCGAAGAAATCAAAGCTGATTTGACCGAGCACAATGAGGCAGATGGCCCAATCTTCAAGATCCGGCAAGATCCGCGACATACCCGTGTCGGTCGGGTGCTCCGTCGTACGAGCCTGGATGAGCTTCCACAACTGTGGAATATTCTGCGTGGCGAAATGAGCTGGGTTGGGCCACGCCCGGCGACGCCGAACGAAGTCGCCCTCTATGCCCCCTGGCATCTGCGTCGTCTGGAAGCAAAACCGGGTTTGACCGGATTGTGGCAGGTGTCCGGGCGCAGTGATACGACATTCGAAGAAATGGTCAGGCTCGACATCTACTACGTCGAACACTGGTCGTTGCTCATGGATCTCAGAATTGTCTTGCAGACCATCCCCACGGTGTTGTTGGGGCGGGGTGCATATTGACCGTATTGGCGCACTGATCGCGCGGTAACGGCCCAAAAAGGTGTGACATGCGTGTATTGATTACCGGCGGTGCCGGATTCCTTGGTTCACATTTGAGTGATCGCTTCATTGCCGAGGGCCACACCGTCATCGCAATGGATAACTTGATTACTGGCAATGCGCAGAATATCGCACATTTATTCGGTCACGATCGCTTCCGTTTTATGAAGCACGATGTGACGGACTACATCCATATCGACGGCCCACTCGATGCGGTCCTCCATTTTGCTTCACCTGCTTCTCCGGTCGACTATCTCGAATTGCCCATACAAACCCTCAAAGTCGGTGCGTTGGGTACACACAAAGCACTCGGCCTCGCCAAAGAAAAAAACGCCCGTTTCTTGTTGGCCTCGACCTCCGAAGTCTATGGTGATCCGCAGATTCATCCCCAGCCCGAAAGTTATTACGGTCATGTCAATCCAATCGGTCCACGTGGTGTGTACGACGAAGCAAAACGCTTTGCAGAGGCGATGACGATGGCATACCACCGCACCCACGGTGTTCCAACGCGCATTGTGCGTATTTTCAACACTTACGGTCCGCGCATGCGTTTGCGCGATGGTCGTGTGGTGCCTAATTTTATCCAACAGGCGCTCCGTCATGAACCTATCACCGTCTACGGTGACGGTTCACAGACGCGCTCGTTTCAATATGTCTCTGATTTGGTTGAAGGGGTGTATCGCTTACTGAATAGTGAGTACAGCGATCCCGTCAACATCGGCAATCCCCAAGAGCGGACGATTTTGCAGTTTGCCGAGGTCATCAACGCATTGACGGGCAATCCGGCAGGTGTCATCAAACAAGATATGCGCACCCAAGACGACCCGCAGGTGCGCCAACCAGATATCACACGGGCGGGACAGATCCTCGGCTGGGCACCGCAGGTCTCGCTCCACGAAGGCCTCGAGAAAACGATACCGTGGTTCCGTGAAGAGCTCATCAAACGCGGGGAATTGGCATGAATCTGGTCCGTGGTGTGCGCCTCCCGTCGGTCTTGATTGTTGCAGTCTGCTATGCAATCGCAGCTGTCCCATTCCAAGATTATCTGATGATCGGTGGGCGAAGCCACAGTCAACTCGCGACGGTCGGGCTGGTGTTTGCGTGTCTGTTGTACTGGGGGTTGCATCGGCGGGTTGTGTTGCCGCACGATGGAACGGTATGGGCCAGAGGTGCGGTGTTGACGGCACTGGTGCTGGCCACAGCGTTTTCGCCGTATGCCTGGTCATTGGGTGTGGACGAAATCCGCAGGTGGGGATTGGCCCTCTTCATCGGCTACCTCGTCGCTGTGATTCCCCGTACACGACATGATCTGTACGCCATTATGATCGTTCTCTGTGTGGTACCGGTCGGCGCAGCGCTGTATGCACTCCTCCAAAGCCTGCGTGGTATTGGTCCGGCGGCATTCGGGATCGCAGGAACGAGCCTGACCCGCGCCAACGGGACATTTGGGCAACCGAATTCGTTTGCCGGTTATATTAATGGTGCCTGGCCCTTTCTTGCAGCAATGACACTGTGGGGGCATCTGCAACGCTCTCGTTGGCGTTGGTATGCCACTGCAGGGTTGGGGTTATGTGCGACGGTCTTGCTCTTGTCTTTTTCGCGCGGGGGCTGGTTTGGAGCGGCAGTCGGCATATGCACCATGTTGGTAGTGGCTGGAGGGTTATGGCGCCGTGGTGCTGTGATCGTCATCATGTGTGCAATTGTGGTGTTTGCGGGTGGCTGGCGAATCATCCCCGGACCGATTGGTGTGCGTCTCGGGAGCGCAAGCCAAGTTTTTTCGGCACCGCTCATCGCCCGTGATGCAGCCCAGCAACGCCCAGACATCTATGCAGCCGTCGAACGCGCGATGCAGTTCCAAGCGGGTCTCGCGTTGTGGCGCAGTGCACCGGTCTTCGGGATTGGACCAGGATCGTACACCGTCGCATACCCCGATGTTGCGTATAATGGGTGGTGGATATCCCGTGGGCATGCACACAATGCATATGTACAAATCGCCGCCGAACAAGGCCTCGTCGGGTTGAGTGCGTATCTGTTGTTCCTCTGGGTAAACCTGCGGCGTGCGTACGTGCTCCAGGCACGACCGGGATTGCAGCGGTTTGTGGCCATTGGCCTCTGTGGGTCGTTGGCGGCGGTCGCAGGCCACGAATGTTTCGAGTATCTCCAAGTGCATTATCTGCCCGTGCACGTGGCAGCGGTTTTGGGTTTGGCTGGTGCGGTGCCCCGTGTGTGTGATGCGGAGGATCGGGTATGACGTATTTTGTAACCGGCGGGGCAGGTTTTATTGGTAGTCATCTGGTCGATGAACTCCTCGCACGCGGTGCCAAGGTCGTGGCGTTTGATAACTTTAACGATTACTATGCGCCTGCCCGCAAACGCCGCAACGTCGCTGCTGCGCTGGCACACGCCAACTTTACGCTCATCGAAGGCGATATCCGCGATCGAGCTGCACTCGATGCAGCCTTCGCAACACACCGCCCCACTCATGTCGCCCACCTCGGTGCCATGGCTGGCCCACGATACTCTGTTGCACACCCGTTCCTGTACGAAGAAGTCAATGTACGGGCCACCATGCATATCCTTGATCTTGCACGATTGCATGACGTCAAGGGAATGATTATTGCGTCGACGTCATCGGTCTATGGTGCGTTACCGACACCGTGGGACGAATCACAGAGTGCGGATATGCCCCTCTCGCCATATGCCGCAACCAAGCGTGCCGCCGAGCTCCTTGCCTATACCTACCATTATCAATACGGGGTACCGACGCGCGTGTTGCGCTTTTTCACGGTCTATGGGCCTCGTGGCCGTCCCGATATGACCCCGAGTTTGTTTGTCGACAACATGCGAGTCGGCAAACCGATTACGCTCTTCAATGGGGGAGTCGGGGTATACCGCGATTGGACCTACGTCGCTGATATCATCGCGGGCATCGTGGCAGCACTCCATACAGATGTGCCGTTTGGAACCTTTAACTTAGGCAATTCGTCTCCCGTTGAGCTGATTTCGTTCGTGCGGATGCTCGAACAGATTACCGGATACGACGCGATTATCGACAACAAACCACTCCCTGCCGCCGATCCGCCACGTACTTATGCAAACATCGGTCGTGCCCAAGCGCAGCTGGGTTTTCATCCGCAGACGCCACTCGAAGTCGGGTTGGCTGCATTTTGGAAATGGTACCGCAGCGAATATGACATCTGAACAACCATCCACCGAGAATTCGTTTTCGCTTGCTGATTCACTGCGGCGCCCACGGACCTGGGTTTCGTTCGGCTTGGCCGTGATGATGATTTACTTTATCTTCAAGAGCCTCGATATCAGTGTGGCCGAAACTCTCGCCGAAATGCGACTCGCCAACCCGTTTTATCTGGTTCTGGCACTCTTGATTTTTTACCTAACGTTCCCACTGCGTGCCATCCGCTGGCGCATCCTGCTCGAGCAATCACGCATCACCACACGCACCGATCGTTCCAGCTGGGCGTCGCTGCCTGCATTGATGGAATACATTTATCTTTCGTGGTTCGTGAACTGTGTCGTCCCAGCCAAGTTGGGTGACGTGTATCGAGGCTATTTGCTGAAACACAACGGCAAAACATCGTTTGCATCGACCATCGGGACGATTTTTGCTGAGCGCTTGCTCGACATGTTAGGGCTGTTTACGTTTCTGACTGTTTCGGGTTTCGCACTGTTTGGGACGCACTTGCCGCAAGAAACACAATGGCTGTTTTATGTGGGTGCGGGTCTTGTCGCCGTTATCATCGCGCTCTTGCTGAGTTTGCGGTGGTTGGGGCCAACCGTCGAGCGCTTCATCCCGGTGCGTTTGAAAGACCGCTACACGCGTTTTTCTGCCTCTGCATTGACATCATTCCAACCTGCTATGCTCCCGCGCTTGATCGGATTGACATTGTTCATCTGGTTGCTCGAGGGGTGCCGTCTCTATTTTGTCATTGTGTCGATGAATCTCAATCTGCCGCTACCGTTGGTGGTGTTTGTCTCGTTAGCATCGTCGTTGCTGACCGTCGTCCCGTTCACGCCTGCGGGGCTGGGGTTGGTCGAAGGGGCTGTCACCGCCGTGCTGGTGACCGTCGTCAACCTTGGGCGACCAGTCGCCTTGGCGATTACACTTCTTGATCGCTTGATTAACTTCTGGAGCATCATCATTTTCGGATTGATACTCTATTTGGTCAGCAAGCGTCGATGAGTATGCGTATCGCAATCGATTACACCGCCGGAGCCTGGCAAGGCGCAGGTATTGGTCGGTACACCCGGGAACTCATCCGTGCGGTCTTCCAGGATGCGCCGGCAGCGTATACGTTTGTCCTGTTTTATGCGGCAGGATGGCCGGGTACCGTGATTCCCTACCAACGTGATATCGATGCCCTCTGTGCCGTCCGACCCGGGACTCGCGTATGCCCCATTCCGCTGCCAGAACGACGCTTGACCCAGTTTTGGCATCGGCTGCGCATTCCCTTCCCCGTCGAGTGGATTACCGGATCGTTCGATCTGTTACACGCACCAGATTTTGTCCTTGCACCGACCGCAAACCCAGGGATTGTCACCATCCATGATTTGTCTTATTTGGTGCATCCCGAATGTGCGGTGCCTGGAGTGGCACGGTATTTGCGTGCCGCAGTACCACCATCGCTGGCTCGTGCCCGAGCGATTTTCGCTGATTCCATTGCCACCCAACGTGATTTGCAGACGTACTATGCGATTGATCCTACCCGTGTCGAAGTCGTCTATGCAGCGGTCTCTGCGCGCTTCAAGCCACTCGGGGCTGATGTGACAGACGCGGTCCGTGCCAAGTACGATTTGCCCGCTCGATTCCTTTTGTCGGGTGGGACTCTCGAGCCGCGCAAGAACTATGTGCGCTTGTTCGAGGCATATGCCCAAGCAATGCGGCAGCAACCGCTACCACCGTTGGTGGTTTTTGGACGACGCGGCTGGATGTACGAAGACATTTTGGCCGCACCCGAGCGGTTCGGGATTACGCAATCGGTACGCTTCATCGATTTTCTCGATGACACGGACCTGCCAGCGGTGTATAATCTCGCATGGGGATTTGTCTATCCATCGCTCTACGAGGGCTTTGGTTTGCCGCCCCTCGAGGCAATGGCGTGTGGCACACCGACGCTGGTGTCGAATGTGTCGAGTCTCCCCGAGGTTGTCGGTACTGCCGCGTTACAGGTCGACCCCAGCGATGTAACGGCCATTGCGGCGGGACTGATTCGGTTGGTCACTGACGAAGATACCCGCGCGGCGTTGCGCACATCCGGGCCAGTGCAGGCACAGTCTTTTTCTTGGGCGACCGCAGCACACGCCGTGTTGCGCCAGTATGCACAGCTCACGCAGCGCACAAAATGAGGTATCCCCATGGCTCATACCAATCCTACGAGTGACGTAATGCTCGTGCCTACCGACAATATCGATCGGATTGCGCTCCTCCTCTCCAAGATTTTTTCGCCATTATTTGGTTTTATCGGCGGCTACTCGATTGCAGTGCTCGGTGCCGAAGATCAGCGTGCGGTGCTTGGCTGGGCGCTTTTGGCGATGAGCATCCAAATCGTTCCCGTCTTGATTCTGTATCGTATCCGGCTGCGCCAAGGTCGCTACAGCGACCCCGATATGTCCAAAAGATCAGACCGTACCGAGGTATACATCCTCGGCGCGGTGTCGATGTTGACAGCAGTGCTGGTCATGCGGTATTATGGCGCGCCTGCGTCTATCACCCAACTCGCGGCGTCGTTTTTTTGCATCGGCGCAGCCTGTGGTGTCATCAACGTGTGGTGGAAGATCAGCATGCACGCCTCGGCTATTGCTGCAGTGGCGACAATTGCAACGATGCAATCGCGCAGCCTGGGAATTGTCTTCTGGATGGTGGTCGCCGTCGTGGCATGGTCGCGCTTACACACGCGCAATCACACGCCGGGACAAGTCGCCGCCGGGACTATTTTGGCCACGATGGTCGTCTATGTTGTTCATCGCTATATAGCTTAGTTAGGTGCGTACGCACAAGGAGTGGAACGTGGCGAAAGTCAAAATGACCAAGGGCAAGTACAACCACCTGTTGGCATGTTCCGACAGTAACGGTGTGATCGCTGCTGCAGCAGCCGACCAGCGCGGTTCTCTGCAGAAGGCCATTGCCAAAGCCCGCGGCGAGAATGGCACCGCATCTTCCCAGGACCTCAGCAACTTCAAAACCAGTGTTACCAAGATTTTGACCCAGCATTCTAGCGCCATCTTGATGGACCCCGAATACGGTATGGAAGCCATCAAGGCTCGCCAGCCTGGTTCCGGTGTGCTCGTTTCGTACGAAAAAACCGGTTACGACGTGAGCGTCAAAGGCCGCTTGCCAGACCTGCTCTCGAACTGGAGTGTCAAACGCATCGTCGAACTCGGCGGCAACGGCGTCAAGATTCTGCTGTATTACAACGCTTTTGACGACAAGAACATCAACGACATCAAGCATGCATTCATCGAGCGTGTCGGTGCCGAATGTGCTGCCAACGACATTCCATTCTTCCTCGAGCCGTTGGCATACGACGACAACGTCGGTCCTGAGTCCAGCTTCGAGTTTGCCAAAGTGAAGCCAAAGTACGTCACCGCCTACATGCAGGAATTCTCGAAGCCACGCTACGGCGTCGACATCCTCAAGGTCGAAGTGCCGGTCAACATCAAGCACGTAGCCGGGACGCGCGCATTCAACGGTGAGCAAGCCTACACCATCGCCGAAGCCCAAGAGCACTTCCGTGCCGCTGGTGCAGCTGCTGCCAAGCCGTTCATCTATCTGAGCGCGGGCGTCACGGACGAAATCTTCCGCGAAACGCTTGAAATCGCCGCACAAGCCGGTACCCAATTCTCAGGCGTGCTCTGTGGCCGTGCCACCTGGCAGGACGCTATCCCATCCTACGCCACGAAGGGCGTCGCAGCCCTCGAAGAGTGGTTGCTCGATCGCGGTATCACCAATGTCAAAGCCCTCAATGCCGTTCTGGCCAAGGGTGCCAAGCCATGGTGGGACTTCTACGGCGGCAAGGCCAACATCGAAGTCGTTGATCAGGTTGTTTCCTAGTCCTGCAGCTGCTGCCGCGTCGTAGGTTTCCTACGGCGCGGTTTTTTATGCTTTTTTCCTGATAAAAGCCAAAGGCGCACCAGGAATGGTGCAGTCATCGAGCACGCTGACCCATCAATCATGGATCAACGCGTTGTGCACTATCACTCCCGTCCAAGACATTACGACGATAGATGCTTGTTCGCCTGCGCAGAATCTGAATCGAGCCAGTCAATTATGCGGCGGATGGCGCAATAACGTCGCAATTTAGTTGTACAATAGCCTCGTCCACGGGTACACCAATCACATACTAAGGAGCAGTCGAAGATGACGACGCCGCCAATTCGTTGGGGAATTCTGGGTACTGGTCGCATCGCAGGCGTGTTTGCCGAAGGTCTCAAGGCACAACACGATGCAAAACTCGTCGCCGTCGGTTCACGAACGGCCGAATCTGCGCAACGTTTCGCAGACAAATACAACGTTCCGCGCGTCCATGCTACCTATGCAGATCTTGCCCATGATCCCGAAGTCGACGCCATCTATGTCGCCACTCCGCATACCGGTCACATGGAAGAAACCTTGCGCTGTATCGACGCCGGCAAAGCAGTCCTCTGCGAAAAACCGTTTGCCATCAATACCGCCCAAGCCCAAATCATGATCGAAGCCGCCCAAGCCGCCAATGTGCCGCTGATGGAGGCTATGTGGTCTCGGTTTTTGCCGGCGGTACGCAAAACCGTAGAACTCATCGAGGCTGGCGCGATCGGCGAGGTACGCATGATACAGTCGGACTTTGGATTCCGTACCAATGTCAACCCCAAAGG
>JBJONV010000031.1:0-13658 GCA_046051665.1 Chloroflexota bacterium | reverse complement strand
CGATACGAATGATATTGTCGTATTCGGGTGTGCCACTCGCCATGGACTGCGCAGCTACATAGCTGGTGCTCGGTGGGGCAGGGGTCTGGAAGATAGCTGCGACTTGCATGTTTTCCGCATTCCCCAACACGACCATTTCGCGGATGCGATCGATGTATTCAAAAAGTTTCGTCTCTTCGAGTACTACCAGTTTGGTCATCGGAATATGTTGTGAAGCGGTGATGAAGTCTTCGAGTTCGTAGAGTATGTCGTCTGCGTTCATCTACTTATCCTCCGTGCCGTCGGTCTGCATAGACGCGTTGGAGCGCCGTTGCCACATGAGCAGGTACGAGCCACGAGACATCAGCACCCAATGATGCCAATTCACGGACCCGGGTAGAACTGTAATACGTGTATTCATGACTCGCCATGAAATACACCAAGTCAATATCAGGCGCGAGTCGTTGGTTGACTTGTGCCATTTGGAATTCTGACTCGAAGTCGTTGGCCGCACGCAACCCGCGTACCACTACTTTTGCACCGACGGTGCGCGCATAATCGACCGTGAGCGAACTGTAAGTTTCGACTTTGATGCGCGGCATGTGTGCGGTCGCCTTACGCAGAAAAGCCACACGGTCTGCCGTGGGGAACAACAACCGCTTATCGGGGCGGTCGAAGACCGCCATGATGATGGTGTCAAAGATATGCGCTGCTCGTTCGGCGATATCGAGGTGACCATTCGTGACAGGATCAAAGCTCCCCGGATATACGGCAATACTCATGCATCTGCTCCTTCGCGGGGACGCTCATACAGCGTCACACATGATCCCCCAAAACGACGAAATTCGATGCGCTGGAGCGGTCCGCAGGTTTCGTTGAATTCGACGTGTACTTCGTGACCAATGATGAAAATGCCACCAGGGATGAGCAAATCTGCGTTCGCTACGAGGTTTTGCGTGTCGTGAATCGTAGGATCTGCATACGGTGGGTCCATCATAATCAACGCATACTGTGCCGTACCACGCTGTTGGGTCACAAAACGACTGACGGGTTGCTGGTAGATTTTGGCCTTGGAAACAAGCTTGGTATGGGCCAGATTGTCACGAATCACATCGCAGACCGCAGCCTTTTGCTCGACAAAATCGCACCAGGTTGCGCCACGGGATAATGCTTCGATGCCGATAGAACCCGTTCCAGCGTAGAGATCGAGCATTTTGCCATAGATAGCGCCGTATCCGTTGAGCACAGAAAACAACGATTCTTTGACACTATCCAGCATCGGTCTCGTGCCCGATCCTTTTGGCCCTTTGAGGTGGTGTCCTTTTGCAGTCCCAGTTATGACGCGCATGTCATCACCGTCCGTACTGCAGCCGGCGCACCAGCATCTCGGGGAGGCGGTGTTCCTGCATCATGCGCTGTGTGAGACCCACGTCGTACTTGACTCTGCCGAACTCGATATGCTGATTGTCGGTATCCAAAATCGCATATGCTGCACGTGCATCGCCGTCGCGTGGCTGCCCAACGCTCCCAGGATTGATGAAGTACCGCTCCCCAGGAACGATTTGCAACGGTTCACCGCGCGCAGGTTGCAACGGACCATCGATCGATTTGTTCTGTTTTTGGCGGATGAATATCTGCACATGTGAATGGCCGATAAAGCAGATCTGGTGTGGCATGGCTTGCCAGTTCGCATACGCTTGTTGCGGAGCAAGCAAATACTCCCACACAGGATCGAGTGGACTGCCATGCACGATGTAGTGTGTGTGTGGGTCTATGGGAATCGCAATCGGCAATGTGTCTAAAAAAGCCAAATATTGCGGTTCGAGTTGGTTCCCGTTCCAGATGTTGGCGGTGCGGGCGTCGGCATTGAATTCATTGATGTCGACTTTTTTGCTCCCGATACAGGCTAGATCGTGATTGCCCGCAATCCATTCCTTGCTGATGCGCTGCATCGTTGCCATGCATTCGTTTGGACGGGGACCATACCCAATGGTGTCACCCAAATTCCATACGGCATCATATGAACCGGCCGCTTCCGCAAGTACCGCTTCGAGTGCGACGATGTTCGAGTGAATATCCGACACGACGAGTACCCGCATGGTTACGCTTTCAACTCTCGGCTATTGCGAAAAAGATGTACTATAGAGTATAGTACGTATAACTGTGCTGCTATCACTGACAGGAGTCCGTATGTCGGAAGTTGCGACGCACTGTCCATACATTGGTCTGAAACAGAATCGAGCGATTCGGTTTTCGACTGCCACTGCAGAACACCGGTGTTACATTAGTGGTGATGCAATGGACATACCGGTTGATCAGGCAAGTTATTGCCTTACACAGTTTCATACACAGTGCCCATTATACATGGGAAGTGTTGCATCGCACAACCGTGGGACTTCACCACGGAAGCCTGCTGAACGCGTCCGCGAATCGGCAGTAGCCATGCCACCAGCAGAAGCCTATGTGTCCCAAGAAGACGTCTACGAAGAAGACTGGGCTGCATCACAGCGTGCTGCGCGCCGTGCTGCCGCTCTCGCACCGCGACGCCAAGGGGGCATCCCTGCGTCCGTCTATGGGCTGGTTGTGGGGTTGTTGGTAGTCGGCGTCGTGATTTACTTCTACGCTGGGACCCTGCTAAACTCTGGTTCACCGTCCGATGGCGCTGCAGCAATCGCGACGCAAGCACCATTCGAACCCTTACCCACCGAAGCCCCGACCATGGCTGCGGTGGTCCCGCCCATCAATGACACCCCGACCCCAGAGCCTGTGGTTGCCACCGAAACCCCCGTTGCGGCAGTGATTCCACCGGCGGCCAGTCCGACGGTCCCTCAACGGGCAACGCTGGCTCCCGTAGGGAATGCGACTGCCACGGTAGCAACCGTCGTTGAGCCCACGCCTGAATCCAAAATGATGACGGTCAAGCTCTATTACGCAGATGCTTCAGGACAATTTTTGGTCCCGGTCATGCGTTCGATAGATGTCCCAGGCAAAAAAGTCGCAACAGCAGCACTCGGTGCGCTGTTTACGGATCCACGGAATGGGCTGACCCGGATTCTCCTCCCAGACACACAACTGCTTTCGATCGCGATTCTCGATGGAACGGCAGTGCTCGACTTCAATAAACGACCGACAGGTGCCGGAGATGTGCGCGGATTTGCTGCGATCGCCTTGACCTTGTACCAGTTTGATACGATTAATAAGGTCAAATTCCTCATCAATGGGACCGAAATGCCTGCGGAAAATGGCATTCCGTATGTCAAAACCAATCAGACAAACCTCTGGAATCCCGCGAACCTCTCTGCTGCGGGGAGTACTGCGGTGACGGTATCGTTTGTTGCAGCAAATGGGAAGCATGATGTGTCGTTGACGAAACTCGTCGACAAAACGGCCAACGTCGCTGAGGCATCGGCACGTGCACTGTTAGATGGTCCTGGGCAGTACGGTGCAGCATTGAAGCGCGTGATTCCTGAGGGGACACAATTGCGTGGTATCCGCATCGAGAACGGGATTGTCACGGTCGACTTTACGCAGCCGTTTGCATCAGCTGCTGACAAAAATGCTGCGGTACGTACCGTTGCAAGCACCATGACAAGCATCAACGGTATCAAAGCGGTACAGTTCTTGGTTGAAGGCGCGCCGCTTGCCGGTGTATGGGGCAATGATTTTAATCGAACATTCGAACGACCAGCCGTCAACGCAGAATAAATCGTACACAACGAACCCGCCCCGTGGCACTGCCACGGGGCGGGTTTTTCTTTTGCGATGTTAGCGACGCAATCGTGCTATCGCTTCCGTGAGATCGGTACGTGTGGGGGCGAAGTCCGCGCTGTCTGCAAACATCAGCATGTCCAGTATGTCTTGGATGTCGGTATCTGCGTCGACGGACCCGCCTTCGTCCGCATCGTCGTCGACTTCCTCTGGCACATCAATCATATCGTCGTCGTCGCTGTGCAATGAATGAAACGCTTTGAGTGCCCATGCTGCAAGTGCGTCGATTGAAGCGCTCCCCAGGAGGTGTGCCTGTATCGCTTGGACGATGAGCGCTTTTTGTTCGATACTATCGCGATCCCCGAGTGCAGAACTAGGAAGCATATTCCCTCCAGCAGCGCTTCTTGTCGAGCATGAATGCCTAATTCCCAAATACGGACGTGCCGCTGACCCAACCCTGCACATCACTCACTGTGACGACGACCATCAGAATCATCAGCAAGGCAAATCCCGCCAGATGTACACGTGACTCGTATTCAAGCGGAATCCTTTTGCGGCGGATGAACTCTACGATGGCAAACAAGATGTGACTACCGTCGAGTGCAGGAATGGGCAATAGATTAAACACGGCAAGGTTCAGGCTGATTATCGCCATCCAGTTGAAGTACCCGAGCCAGCCATCACGTTCGATGATTTCGCCAGTGCCTCGTGCCATTCCCACAATACCGGTCATACCTGCACTATCGATTTTGGGTGCAAGACCGAGGAGGCTACCGAACCACGTAAACAGCCCTTCTACCATCGCTGTTGCAACCATGTAGGTCGTTTTGAAGCCGTGTACGATGGCGCTGGGCACCGTCGCTGCTTCGATGTGTGAGTTGCTCGCATACCCAAAACCGAAGCCTGCAGGGCTCGAGGACTCTTTGTATGTCCACGGGCCAGGAATGATCGTCAATGTTTGTTCGGCGCCATCGCGACGGATTAGAATCGGGATTTCTTTGCCGACATTGCGTTCCGCAACTGGGCCGATGGGGACGTCGCGCGTTATTTCGCCGCTATCGCCGATCGACAATACGATATCATCGGTCAAGAGGCCTGCGCGGGCTGCCGGTGAGTCAGGGAATACTTGACTGACTACCAACCCCGGATCGTATACCGGGATACCAACACTCAAGGCGATGCCGGTGTAGAGCACTGCCGCAACGAGCACATTCATCAGTGGGCCGGCGACGAGTACCAAAATACGTTGGTAGATCGGTGCTTCACGCAGGCTCCCTATCCCGTAGTTTGCGTTGTCGCCGTTCCCGCTACTGAATTTGACAAAGCCGCCGATGGGGAGCCAATTGAGCGTGTATTTGACGCCATTACGGGTACCCAGGACTTTCGCCAGAGGTGGGAAGCCGATACCGAATTCCTCAACGGGAATACGAAAAAACCGCCCGGTCAGGAAGTGACCGAGTTCATGGGCAATCACCAATATACCGAGCAACACGAAAAAACCAAGCAACGAAATAATGACGCTCATACTGCACCCTTTTCTGTCTCACTGTCAATATTGTAGTGGGGCATTGCGCATGCAGGGTGAAAAATACATGAGGGTTAGTGTATCAGTGCGCATACCGGATCAGGTAGTACATTATGGGGACCATGAACAAAATGGAATCAATCCGATCGAGCATCCCACCGTGGCCTGGTAATAACGATCCCGCATCTTTGATACCGAGTTGGCGTTTGACATGAGATTCGGCTAAATCACCGATGGGGCCGAGCACCCCTGCTAGGGCACCAAAGCCGACGATGACAGGCAGCGAAATGGGCAACCCAAAGAGATACGCAACCGTGATTGCGGTAACGATGGCACCAAAGAACCCACCGACACTCCCCTCCCATGTTTTTTTGGGGCTTAGCCGTGGGGCAAGAGGGGTTTTGCCGAAGCTACGACCGGTAAAAAACGCACACGTATCTGCGAGCCAGGTTGTGGCGAGACTGAACACAATCCACGCAAAACCCGGACTAACCAGCGTGCTCAGCGGTCCGCCAGACAACGGAGTATCTATGGTGCGCATCAGGATGAGGTGAGAGAGCAGTAGCGGGATATAGCAGATCGCGGCTAAACTGAGTGCCCAAGAGTAGAGGGGTTGTTCTTCTTCGGCCCGCAACACCGCAATACAGAGTGATACTATGGTGCCAATAGCGAGGATGGGCGTCAGGAGCGCGCCCGTTTGAGGATCGCGGAACGCCGCGCCCACGATGGCACCAGCAAAAATATACCAAAAGGGGATAAAAGGGCGGAGATTGCGGTCTGCCATGCTCGAAAAGACTTCGCTCAAGCAGATAAATGTCGCGATGAGAACGACAAGCGCCACACTGGTGACAGACCACCAGAGCGAGAAGATGAGGACGGGGAGTAACGGAACGACCGTTATAATCCGTTGCAAAACAGGGTTAGGCTTTCGTGCCGATGCCCCCGTACCTGCGGTCTCGTTTACCATAATCGTCTATCGCTTGCTGTAACAATTGCGGGGTGAAGTCAGGCCAATATACCTGGGTCGGCCAATATTCACTATATGCCGCTTCCCAGATCATGAAGTTCGACAGACGCCATTCGCCGCTGGTGCGAATAATCAAATCGAGGTCAGGGACCCCATTGCTCGAAAGGTGCTCACTAATCAGTGCCTCGGTGACTGCGTCGGCTGGTGCACCGCTGGCAATGATGGATTTGACGGCATTGACGATGTCCTGACGGCCGCTGTAATTAAATGCGACGCACAGTGTGATGCGTGTACAGTGTGCAGTGCGGGCAACGGAATGCCGGATTTTCTCGGCGAGATGTGGTTGGATCCCCGCTAAGGAGCCAAGATGTTGAATACGGACATTCTCTTTGATGAGTGTGTCGACTTCGCGATCGAGGAACTCACCGAGCAGGAGCATCAATCCTTGGACTTCGAGGGACGGACGGCGCCAATTTTCGGTAGAAAAGGCATATAACGACAGATATTTGATGCCCATGTCTGCTGCGGCACGGATAATGGGTTGGATGTTTTCGACACCCGCTCGATGTCCTGCATGACGCGAGCGCCCTTGTTGTGTAGCCCAACGACCATTGCCATCCATGATGATGCCAATGTGTCGTGGGATGCGTGGCTGTGCAGCAGAGGCCGTTGGGTCTGTCATGGTATACCTAGATCTCCAGCACTTCTGCCTCTTTGTGTGCCCCGATTTGTTCGAGTTCCTTCGTCGCTTTGTCGACAAGCTCTTGGACTTTTTCGCCGCCGCGTCGTTGTTCGTCTTCCGAAATCATTTTTTCGGACTCGAGTTCTTTGAGTGCTTCCATGCCTTCGCGGCGCACATTGCGAAGGGCGACCTTGCTCTCTTCGACGCGTGACTTCACTTGTTTGACGAGTTCGCGACGGCGATCCTCGGTGAGTGGTGGCAAGTTGAGGCGTATCAATCGGCCATCGTTGTTGGGATTCAAGCCGAGTTCCGAGATTTTAATCGCCTTCTCGATCGACTTGATCATGCTGGCATCGAATGGCTGGATGACAATCATCCGAGGATCGGGGGTGGTTATCGATGCCATCTGGTTGAGGGGCATCATATCACCGTACGCCTCGACCTGCAGGTGTTCGACGAGCGCTGGGGTCGCACGACCGGTGCGAATGCTGACGAGTGAATGACGCAACGCTTCAGCGGTCTTCTTCAACCGCGTATCGGTGTCTTTGAGCACTTCGTTAATCATGCGAAATTACCTTTCGTTGGTCACGAGTGTACCGACGTGGTCACCCATCAAAATGCGACGGATGGTGCCGGGCTCATTGGGATTAAACACGACAATCGGAATGTGATTGTCCATACAAAAGGTCAGTGCAGTACTGTCCATCACGGTCAATCCCTGCTGGATTGCATCCATGTAGGTTAGTTTGTCATATTTGGTCGCGTCGGGATTGCGCCGGGGATCGGCGGTGTATACCCCATCGACACCGTTTTTGGCCATTAAAATGACTTCGCAATGCATCTCTGCGGCGCGTAATGCTGCAGCAGAGTCAGTGCTGAAGTATGGGTTGCCGGTACCGGCGGCGAGGATGACGACACGGCGCTTTTCGAGGTGGCGAGCTGCACGACGGCGCAAATACGGTTCAGTGACTTCGTCCATTTTGATGGCGGTCATGGTGCGGGTATGCATACCATGGCGTTCGAGGGCGTCCTGTAGGGCGAGTGCATTGATGATGGTAGCAAGCATACCCATGTAATGGGATTGTGCTGGGTCCATACCGAGAGCAATCGCTTTTTGACCACCACGCCAGATATTGCCCCCACCGACGACGACTGCTATTTCGACCCCGAGTTCATGGATTGCGCGGATTTCACGTGCATAGAATTCGAGGACACTTTGGTCGATTGTCTGTTCCTGCGAGCCAGCAAGTGCTTCGCCACTGAGCTTCAGGAGGATGCGTTTGTACTTCGCGGTTGTCATGATTCATCCATTCAATGAACAGCGGAGGCAATTGCCTCCGCTGTTCATTTGGTTTAGTTGCCGATTTCGTAGCGAGTGAAACGTCGGATGACGACGTTTTCGCGCAGCTTGGCGACTGCCGCTTGAATCATTTCTTCGATGGTCTGCGACGGGTTGCGGACGTATGGCTGCTTGAGCAATACGACTTCTTCGTAGTACTTGGCTGCGGTCAACCCGCTGGCTGCGACTTCTGCATCGCTGACCTGATCGGTGGTGACGTACTTGGGGTTTACTGCTGCGACATGCATAGCGATGTTCTTGCAGAGCTCCAAGAAGTCTGGGGTGCGTGCGACGAAGTCGGTTTCGCAGTTGATTTCGACCATGGCAGCCATTTTGGCACCGTTGTGGATGTATGTTTCGATGCGACCTTCGTTCGCGTCACGGTCTTTGACTTTGTCGCTGACCTTGAGGCCACGTTCGCGCAATACTTCGATTGCTTTGTCCATGTTGCCGTTTGTTTGGCTCAGGATGTCTTTGCATTCCTTGATGCCTGCGCCGGTGCGTTCGCGCAGTTCTTTGACCATTTGTGCGGATACTTCTGCCACAGTGAACTCCTTTTATCTGTGTGTAGAAAACGGGGAATGGCGCGGTGCACCGATTCCCCGTCGTTGGTACTTATTCTTTGTCGGCGACTTCGGCGCTGGCGTTCATCATGGCAGCCTGTGACTGACCATGGTCCCCACGAGCGGATTCACGGCGCGTCATGCCCTCGATAGCGGCATCGGCGATGCGTGAGGTCACCAAACGAATGCTACGGATGGCATCGTCATTGCTTGGGATGATGTAGTCGATGTTGTCTGGGTCACAGTTGGTGTCTACCATTGCGACCACGGGAATCCCGACCTTGATGGCTTCTGCCAAAGCCAATGATTCCTTGTGTGGGTCGACAATAAAGATAGCGCCAGGCAAGCGGTCCATGGTTTTGATACCGCTGAATACCTTGTAGAGTTTTTCGATTTCTTCGAGGCGTTTGCCGGCTTCTGCCTTGGTCAAACGGCTGAAGTCACCACGATCGCGCTGTGCTTCGAGGTCGGCCAGGTAGCGCAAGCGACGGCGAATGGTCGAGAAGTTGGTCATCGTGCCGCCCAACCAGCGCTGCGTGATGTAGTGCTGACCGGCGCGGGTTGCTTCTTGCTGAATGGTCTCTTGGGCTTGCTTTTTGGTGCCAACGAACAACACCTTGCCGCCCGCTGCGACCATCTCGGTGATGTAGTTGTACGCGCCGTTGAGCCCGTCGACCGTCTGTTGCAGGTCGAGGACGTGGATGCCGTTGCGTGCGCCGAAGATGTACGGCTTCATTTTTGGGTTCCAACGGCGGGTCTGGTGACCAAAGTGTGCGCCTGCCTCGAGCAGTGCACGCAGTGATGCGATACGGCTGTTGCCTTCTGTCATGGGGATTCTCCTTAAAACTTACTTGCGTAACCGCCACCCCCGTCTACCCGGATGAGACGCTTTGCAGCGCAGGATTCATCGGTCAGGAGGTGTGTGATATGAGATACCGCTGGAAATTATAGCATACTTGCGGACGGTTTGCGCTTAGGATTCCTCTTGGGTGGGACGCATCCGGTAGCGGAAGTCGCAGAACGGGGCTCCCTCCATAATCGTTTGGGTCCGGGTCAATTGGATGTCCGCAGAAAAGCCTTCGATCAACGCCGCATCACGGTTACACGAAAAAACCGCCCCGAGTTCTGCCATACCGAGTTCTTGGTACAGCTCGGCATACCGACAACGGGTCACATTAAAGCCGAATTCCTGTGTCGTATGCTCGACGATGTCTATGACCAAGGCATCGTCTTTGGTCCAGAGTTTGAGTGAGTCTGCAAAATTCGCAAGCGTCGCTTCACCATATGCGCGGGCCATTTCGGCACCCTGCGTGCGGGCTATATGCGCAATGGTATCGCGTACCGTCGCAATTACCTGTGTGCGATCGGTCGTTTGTGCGAATGCATCAATAATCGGGCCGAGCATCCGGGCTTCGACTTCGCGGCGCGTCAGTACACCAATGGTGTTGAGCGTGTCTGGTTTGGGCATCTGATTCCTCTTGGTCGGTTTTCGGCTATACTGCGCGCAGTACTCACTACAGCGAGGTTCGCTATGGCATCAACCACCCCCGAACAGCGTGCACGACGCGGTTGTCACTTTATTATCCTGCTTTTTGCGGTGTTATCTGCACTCAACTTCATGGATGGCGGCCCATCGAGTCTGATGTTCCGTATTTTCGGTGTCTGTCTCATCCTGGCGATTATTGCTCGGATTGTTGTCGCTACCGATCGGCAAGCACCTGATAGCACGGAGACAAAAGAATGACACAAGAACGCTTCTATCACATTGGCTATGGGCGTGCAGATTTTGGCACTGCACAGCCTACCATGGCGCTTATTTCAGGCGATCCAGAGCGTGCGGCATTGATTGCACGTACCCACCTACGCAATGTGACGGTGCTGTCCGATCATCGTGGGTTGCATAGCTCATTGGGTTTTTTGCCTAATGGCACACCCGTTATCTCGGCAACGAGTGGCATGGGAGCGCCGTCCCTCAGTATCGTGGTGAACGAATTGGTGCAGGTAGGAATACGCACGATTATTCGTGTTGGTACGTGTGGTTCAATCCAATCGCATGTCTTACCGGGTCACGTGGTGGTGTCGCAGGCTGCACTGTGCAGGCAGGGTGCCGCCAACGATATCGCTCCGTTGGAATACCCTGCCGCTGCCGACCCTTACGTCACAATTGCATTGATGGAAGCCGCCAAAGCACAACAGATTCCCGCACATATGGGGGTGACTGCGTCTGTCGACACCTTTTATGAAGGTCAGGAACGGCATGCGTCTGCCAACCCGCATTTACTCCGGAAACACATCGGTGCGACGAGCGAATACCAACATCTCAATGTGTTGAATTACGAGATGGAAGCGGGGACGTTGTTTAAAATGGGCCTCGTCTATGGCTTCGCAGCAGGTTGTGTCTGCGCCGCAGTGGCGCAACGCACCACCGCAGAAACCATTGTCCTCGACCAAAAAGCCGAAGGTGTCGACCGTGCAATCCGCACGGCGATTAGTGCGTTAACCAGCTTGTCTCAGCGTTAGGGCAGATCGCGGGCAAGGACACCGAGGTATGCTGCGATATTGACGACATCGGCATTTTCGTAATTGCTAAGGACCACAACGGTGATATCTGGGTCGGGGAAGTTGCCCAGATACGTCCGGATACCGCTTGCCATGCCGTCATGGTGTACCGATGCCATGCCCGCCAGTGGGTTGCGCATCACACCAAGTGCGTAATTTTTAACCTGGGGGGTACGCATCAGTGCCAAGGTCTCGGGTTTGAGGACTTGGCCATCATGGAGCGCGCGATCCCAGCGGTACAGGTCATCAATGGTCGAATAGAGTGCGCCTGCAGAGTCGAGCGTCGATGCATCGATAGGATCAGCTGGAATGCCCATGCCGTAGAGTCCGAGCGCGAGGCTGGGGTCATTACCGGCAACACTATGATCGTAGTCCGTGTCGTTGAGGCCGAGCGGGATACACAATTCGTTTTTGATGAGTTCTGCGTATTGCATCCCTGTGATGTATTCGAGTATTTGTCCGAGCAGGATGTAGCCCGAATTGGAGTACTTATACATACTTCCCGGAGAAAAGATGATGGGCTCATTGCGAAAGCGCGCGATGAGCTCTTCTCGTGTGGTCGGGGTTGCTTGGCGCGCATCGAAATCACGGAATTCGGTATAGTCGGGGATCCCCGAACTATGCGACAGTAATTGTCGAATCGTGATGGGTTGCCAGTGTGGGGGGCAAAACTCGAGATAGCTACAAATGCCATCGTCGATGTTGAGTTTTCCTTGCTCGTGCAACCGCAAAATCAACACAGCAGTGAATTGCTTGGTAAGTGATGCAATCCGGAATTTGGTTGTGGCGGTATTGCGATTGGTGCGATTGGCCATCCCGTAGCCATGGCGGAGGATGATTTCGCCACGACGAGCAACCAAAATACTGCCACTGTACAACCCTGCTTCCTCGAGATTACGCATGTGTTGGCCCAGCGCGTTCTCTGCACCAACAGAACCGACCTCGATGGGGTCGAGGTTCAAGGGGATTGGTTCTGTGGTCGATTCTGGGGTATTGGTGGCCGCGTCAGGGAGGCTGACTGCCACCGGCGTCACCAGCGCGTTTTGGGTCACAGATAGGTCTGGTGGTGCCGTCGGCACCGCGACCAGACCACCTTCAATCGTGACCGTAGGCAATGTCGGGAGCGCTTGTGTGCCCTGAGAGGTGGCTGGGCTACAGGCAGTTACTCCGATGGCACAGCAGAGTATCGTAATTATGAGGCGCATGCGTGAGAGACCGTCGCTGTCCGAACGAGTGAACGATACACGTCCAGCACATCACAGCCGATATTGCTCCAGCCGTAGCGTTCTGCGCGTGCGCGCGCAGCGAGACCCATTTGATGCGCAGCATGTGGGTCGGTCAACACACGTGTCAGGTTTTCGGCGAGCTGTCGGGTATCATCCGGAGCGGTCAACAGCCCATCTACGCAATGCGTGATAATCGTCGCCGGTCCGCCCGCATTCGTCGCGATGACCGGGCGACCACTCGCGAGGGCTTCGAGTGCTGCCATGCCGAACGATTCGTAGTGCGAAGGCATGGTCACGACATCGCAAGCAGCATGGTAGAGCGACAGTTGGCTCTGCGGTCGTGCACCTACGAAGCGAATCGCAGTTGCCACACCGAGTTCCCTACGGAGTGCATCGAGCCGGAGTTGCTCGGTATTCCAGAGGTCGGGTTGATCATCACTCGCGCCACCTACAATGACTGCTTCGAGGGTTGCCAATGCTGGTACGGTGGCACGCAGTTGGGCAACAGCGCGTATCAGCGCATCGATTCCTTTGAGCGGTTCGATGCGACCAATGAGGAGTGCCAAAGGCGTCGGTTGGGCTGGGAGTCCGAGTTGGGAGCGTGCATCTGCCATGTCTGCAGGATGGAAGCGCTGCAGGTCGACACCACATGGGATGATACGGATGTGTTCTGGATTGGCATCGTAGTGCCATACCATCTGACTCAGGTCGATGGTCGTTGCTGCCACAATTGCATCGGCGCTTCGCAAAATGTCGCCTTCGAGTGCTATCCGCTGACCAGTCTCACGCTCCTCGGCGCTCCGCGCCACGATGTTTTTCATGGCACCGAGCGTGTGGAACATGTGGACCAGCGGAATCCCGAGTCGATCGCGCAAATCGAGGCCAATCATGCCGGAAACGAAGTAATGACTATGCAAAATATCGTAGGTGTACTGCTGTTCTGCAGCATATGCGATCACCCCATCGACGAATTCTTCACGATAATCGAGAATGTGGTTTTTGTCGTACGGGATTGTTGGGCCTGCGGGTAAGGTGATGAGGGTGACGTTGCGAGTAACCGGCGTGACGCGTTCATCGTTGGCAGACTGACTCCGGGTAAAGATATCGACG